>JAFQLT010000088.1 GCA_017396545.1 Bacteroidaceae bacterium
ACTGGCAAGCGTATCTCCATCAAGGATACCCGTGGTATCATCGACGCTATCCTCGATGGCTCTATCGACAAGGCTCCCACAAAGGTTATCCCTTACTTCGACTTCGTAGTGCCCACAGAGCTCCCCGGTGTTGACACCAACATCCTCGATCCTCGCGACACTTACGCTGACGCTGCTCAGTGGGAAGAGAAGGCAAAAGACCTCGCTGGCCGCTTCATCAAGAACTTCGCTAAGTTCACAGGTAATGAGGCAGGAAAAGCACTTGTTGCCGCTGGTCCTAAGCTCTAATGTGAGTTTAGTTCCCCATATGAAAACCAATAGGGGCAGCTTGCATGAACAAGCGCCCCTATTGGTTTTGTTTAGCCTACAAAAATCTATAGGGTATTTGTAAGATGAGTAGAACTTTCCGCTTTGCCACCGTTATCCTATACATCCTTGTGGCTACTTACGGCTGCTATGGCTCGTGGCTGCATGGCACACGTTTCTTCCTCTACTTCACCAATCTGGGCAACCTTTATTGTCTCGGGCTGATGGTGAACGAATTGGTGCGCCTCATCCGCCGTAAACCTATCTCCCTACCATTGATGCAATGGGAGTTCGGAGGTCTTATCTCGATTCTCGTCATTGGATCCGTCTATAACATCCTCTTGGGGGACCCCACCTCAGCGGTCTACTGGGCAAACAAGCCTAGCGTGTGTCTGCATCTCATCACCCCTATCCTTTACACTTTATATTTTGTGGCAACCCGTCCCATACGCAAAGTTACAGCAGGCGGCATCCAATGCGGCATACTCCTACCTTATCTATACATCGCCTCTATCTACGTCAGGCACTTCATCACCCACGATCCCTGGTTCCCTTACTTCTTTCTTGACATCAACCGCATAGGCTGGATTGGTGCCATCTATTGGATCATAGCACTCACGGCAGTGTTTGTCCTTACAGGCATCATCTTCATTTATCTTGGAAAGAAAAAGAACTCCAAGAAGTAGATCCATTCAGTTTATAAGCATTCCCTACGAGTGGGCGCACAACACCACGTAGCTCCAGCTCAAACAGGACAGCACTAACGCGATGTACCGGCAGACCTGCCTCAAGGGCAATCGTATTGATCAATATGCCATCCGCATGCTTCTCAAGTAACCCCACGATGCAACTCTCCTCGTCGTTGAATTCAGGGAATAGCGATTGTTGCATGTTCCTATCTTGGGTTCTTTGCGACACATCCCACAGCATATGCTCCATAAAGTCGGCCGCAGAAGTGATAAGTGCAGCTTGATTATTACGAATAAGGCGATGGCATCCTGCCGAATAGATGTCATTCACACGCCCAGGAAAAGCACAGCATCCTCTACTATAACTATTTGCAATGCTTGCCGTAACTAAAGCACCTCCCCTATCGGCCGACTCAACAACTATTGTAGCATCAGACATACCAGCTACAATACGGTTACGCTGAAGAAAATTCTGTCGCTCAGGTTCTGTATGACTGACATATTCCGTGAGCAGGCCTCCGCATGCCACCATTTGAGCAGCAGTATTTCGATGCACTGATGGATAAATGCGGTCAAGACCGTGGGCAAGCACACCTACTGTAGGGAGAGCATATTTGATTGCTGCACGATGTGCACATACGTCAATTCCGTATGCCAGACCGCTGACGACAAGCACGTCAGGGCATAAAGAAGAAAGGTCGCGCACAAAACTCTCACACAGCTCACGACCATACTCGGTACATTTACGTGTACCTACAATGCTCACTACACGATGGGGATTAAGCGTTGCATTGCCACGATAAAAGAGCAGAATAGGTGCATCATCGCATTCGCGGAGCCGCGATGGATAGGCCTCATCATAATAGCCGATGCAAGTGATATGATGCTTCCTTATAAACTCCAGTTCCTGTTCGGCACGCCGATGGGCCGAGGAGCAATCAAGTGCCTTGACAAGTGCAGGTTGCACTTGCGGAATCATAGAAGCCAAATCAACACGATGCTCAAACAACTTTGCAGCGCTTCCTACAGCCTCCAGCAAACGTTTAGCAGTAATGCTTCCTATCCCAGGGATATGCTGTAGTGCAATGAGAGCCAACAATTCCTTCTCTTCCATAACGAACTATTTGCTGACAAGATGCCCCTCAAGCATACTGTCGTATGGAGTACTACGTACAAGTTTTCCGTCGTGTATACATACACTTTCTACGACACCCTTCAGGCAAACTTTCCCATCGGACACACGCACTATTTCCTGATGAAAAACACACTTAATTCCTTCCCTCGTAACATAAAGTTGGGAGCGGAATTCATCGCGGCTGCGGAGCGGTGACTTGTAGTTAAGCGTCACCTTAGAGATGACAAAGTCATATCCCGCCGCACTCATGTCGGCAAAACTCAAGCCGATGGAGAGCAGAAACTCATGACGTGTATGTTCTAAATAATGTTGATAGTTGGCATTATTAACAATACCTTGCAGGTCGCATTCATAATCGCGAACCTTCATGAGAAGTTCGTAACTGTATTCTTTCATAACAAATTGTAAAAGGGCGGAATCCCAACCAATCCCACCCTTTCGATATCATTAAAAACAGAATCAAATATTCAAGATGACAGTAGCAAATCTTTTGAATTCCATATCCTTTCTGGCTCTCTCTGCAAGGCTTGCATCAAGTTCAACGGCTTTAGCCAAGTTTTCGGCTATCGCTGCAGCATTATTCGTGCGAGCACCTACAACAGCCTTAAGATAGTAGGTATATCCATCGGTATTCTCTACAGCATCAAGTGTGTTTTTGGCCATAGTATACTGTTCTGCCATAATCTGCGCAAGAGCTGCAGCGTTGCTCTTGGTATCACCAAAGGTGCTTGCCGCACGCTCATACTGGCCTCGTGCGATGTAGAGATTACCCAAAGCTGCGACATTAGCTTCAGACTCTGTGCCTCTTACAAGGTAGTTTTCGGCATCAGCTACATTGCCTTCAATAAGTGCAATAATACCCAGATTTGTATTTACTTCTGCGGCGGAAGCATCTAGCTTGGCAGCTTTACCCAAGTAATTCTTGGCAGTGGCATAATCAACAGCCTTTATAGCTAACTCGGCCAGATTGTTATATGCCCGATAGTCGCCTGGATATAGCGATACAGTCTTTTCATAGATTGCCTTCTTCTCATCAGTATTCTCTACAAGCGTAGCGGCATAGAGGAGTTCCTCGAGACCAAGTGCTGAGGCATCTTCCTGTACCAGTGTAAGGATCTCATCATCTGAACGTCCTATAAGCTGGTAATTCAAGGTAAGGCGTGCACGACGCAGTTGAGGAAGAATCTCTTCAGCCAGCTCGCTATATACAGTAGAGATGTTCTTTATCTCACGCTCTCTTGCTTCAGGGTCATCATACATAGAAAGTACACGGAGGATAAGCTCCTTGTCGGGGATGTTAGAACCTGCGACCAATTCCTGGAAGCCCTCCCAGTCCTCGGCCGTGTACTCGGTATCAACATACGCATCAATCTTCTTCTTCTTGAGCAATTTATTCATATGCTCTTCTGTATTTCTTTCGCGCTGTGCAGCCAAACGCTCATTCAATTCAAGAGTACCATCAGGTGAAGCATAAGCTGATACCTCTATATTGTCAAACACCTTGTTCTCCACATCAGTGTTCACATCTTCCAACGTTTCGGTAAACTCTTTCATCTGATTTGAGTTCAACTCGCTCAATCGGAGGTTGGTCTGTTGGATAAGGAACATGATATTGGCCCGCTTAGCCTGCTTGATTACGCGTTGGAAAGCATCAACTGAGGTTGCAGGTTGCGTTGACGCTGCAGTCTGCACATATAGTTCTGCCGTAGCCAATACGCCATCAGCAACCTTTACCGCAGGGAGTGACTTCACTTTATTGTTGACTTTTGCCGTAAACTCAATAAAGAGTTCAGATTTTGCCATTTCGGGAACATAGTCGAAAGTACTCTTCATAGTGAAGTTACCACCCGTGCTGTAAGAAATCATCTGGCTATTTCCTTCCACTTTCTCACCGATAAAGGTGTAGGTTTCTCCACTAACCGAGCCATTTTCCCATCTCAAGACTGGAGTAGCGGTGATAACAGCCTTCTTCGGAAAGAACTTTTCGGGGAATGCGCCGGAAACGACTACTGGGACTTCACCATTTACAGCCTCAAGCACCTGAGGGGTAACAGCAAAATAGCTGGGTGACATCTCACCCAATTTGGCACTACAAGAGCAAAGCACAAGCAGTGATGTGGCAATGATTACTAACTGATTCTTTTTCATTGTGAACATATAATACTTTCTTATTATGGTACAAAGATAATTAACTATTGTCGATAAATCTCAATATCCTGTTATTTTTTCACTGGCCTTTTCCTTAAAAAAATAAAATGAGAAACTCGAATTACAAGTGACGCTTAGGATAGAGATCGTTCCACCACTTATCGGTACCCTGCAGATAGCGGGCAAACCAGGCCATGATGGTATTGTGCCACAACACGCGCTTGTCATAGTCAGCCACGAAATGGTCTTCGCCCTCCACTTGGATAAACTCGACCTCCTTGCCTAAAATCTTCAGTGCATTGAAGAGCTGTATGCTCTCTCCAATAGGGACATTGGTATCGACAGTGCCATGCAGCAATAGCAACGGAGTGTTTATCTTGTCAGCATTGAAGAGCGATCCCTGCTTGGTAAACAGGTCGGGATTCTGCCAAGGATAGCTGTCGGCCGCAGCTATGGCATTGTAACTGTATCCCCAGTAACCTTCGCCCCAGTAGCTGGTGACATTACTTATACCGGCATGCGACACGGCGGCAGCGAAGATATCGGTTTGGGTCTGCAGATATTGGGTCATGAATCCACCGTACGAAGCGCCGAGACATCCGATATGCTCTGCATCTACATAGGGATGTTCGTTACAGAACTGTTTAGTTCCCTCTATGATGTCATCGGCAGTGCGCTTGCCCCATGCATTGACATGGCGTGCGGCAAATTCCTGGCCGTAACCGATGGTGCCACTGGGCTGGATAACATAGACCACATAACCGCGTGAAGCAAACAGCTGGGCGCAATAAGGATTACTAATACCCTTGACAGTAGGTGTGGTGCCGCCATAATAATATACGATGAGCGGATATTTCTTTTCGGGATCAAATGCAGGAGGCAGGCAATACTTACCGTGGATGATGGTACCGTCCGAGGCTGTAAAGTTCCATTCATGAGTCTCGCCCAATTCGATCTCGCCCAGAATGGGCTTCATTGGGTCAGCAATGAGACGTGAGCGCATTTTCTTCATATCGAACAGATAGGCTACACCTGCCGTGTGGTCATCCTGACCATAATAAGCAGCAATAGCAGCACTTTGTGAGGGGAGCGAGAAACGCTGGGCAACGGAGATTTCCAAAGGCAGTTGCTCAAACATCTTCTTTGCCGTATTATAACGATAGATATTCTGCTCGTCCTTATCGTCTGTACTGAAGTAGATATGCTTGTCGGCCACATTCCACTGGAGGAAGTTCACCGAGGGGGCAAAGTCTTTGGTGATAGGCTCCACTTCACGCGTAGCAAGATCCATAATGAAAGCCTGCTTGTCATAATCATTGGCAATAGGGTGTACACCGCAGTTTTTGCCAATTCCATCGAAAGCTTCAGCGCTTCCGATGAAGAGCACCTGTGTGCCATCAGGCGAGTATTTGGCACTGTTCACAAAGCCACTCTCGTAGACGAGTGTGTCTATGGCATAGCTAGTGAGATCTAACTGATAGATTGAGGTGCTTCCGAATGGACGCACAGTTACATTCTCGGCACTGGTACTAAAAAGTATTCTCGCACCATCCCTACTGATGTCGTTCAGGTGCGTCGAGCGTTTGCCATAGGTAAGGCGCTCGGTAGTACCTTTCTTGATGTCGTACTTGGCCAGGAAGCTACGTCCACGATATCCGGGGATACGGTCGCGCGGTGTCACCACACGCTTCAGCGGTCCTTGCTCTGCCTGCCCCTTCTCACTCGGATAGTAGATGAGGTAGTCTTCTGTAGGCGCCCAAGTGAAGCTCTCTGCAGGAATCTCAGCCAACAGCACCTCCTCGGAAAGTGTCGCAGGGTCAAGTACGACGACATTGTTGCCCGAGGCTGCTGTCACCGTATAGTACAGTTTGTCACTCTTGGGCATCCAACGCATACCGTCCTTGGCATTGGCGATAAGCACCTTACCGCTCTTGGTTTCCGATAGCTGAGCATACACATGCTGACGCCCCTTGCTGTAATTGTTCCAATAACGGGTAAGCAGGTACTTGCCGCTGGGCGATACGGCTACATCGATTACACGATTACCATACACTGTATTATCAAGAGTGAAACGATTCTTGAGGTCATGTCCAGAGAAAACATTCACCTCTTCGTAGCCCTTGTCGGCAACGACTTCGCACTTGAACGCAGGCACTACCTTGTCATCCTTGTGTGCAAGCAGCTTGAGTATAATCTCGTAGTTCCGCTCCGGTTCCATGCGCAGAGCAATGTCGCGGGCAGCCTTCACATTGAGACTATCGTCGGCATTCTCCTTCTTCAACTTCGATGCGCCATTGACAAACACCTCCCAACGTACGGGTGATGTCACCTTCAGCTTTCCTTTCATGAAACGGTCGGCACGAATTTGTGTACTTACCAAATAGAGCAGATGGTCACCATCGGCCTTTCCCAGCGTAACAAAGCCAGCCGTATCGGCCTCCATAGCCTGTGTGGGATAATTGTCCTGATTGAGTCTTACTGCAGTGCTCAGCAGGTTTTTCGTTTCATACTTACGGCCTTCACCGTTGATGCTGTCCGTCTCGATAGGGCCACGCAACGTCACTGCATCACGTACTTGATAGCTCCCGACAACTTGGGCCTGTGCGCCCAAAACCAATGCCACGAAGGTGGCAGCAAGCATGGTTCTTTTTTTCATCTTCTTATGGGTATGTATTATATCATCATTGCGATCCACCCCTCATAAGGGTATCGGTCGCAAAAGTAACTAAATTTATTGACAGCACAAAGAACAGGCCCTAAAATCCTATAACGCAGGTTGTACGACAAGAATATATTTTCGGGGAACACTGCCAAAAGTTACAGACGTTCGCAAGAATAAATTCGACAAAACAAGCGAAAAAACTAAATATCCGTGGATATTTTATCACGTATCCGTGGATATTTCATTACATATTCACGGATATTTCATTACGTATCCATGAGTATTTATATTAAACATCCGTGGATACAAGCTTTTTGGATGAATAGAGGTAGAAAAAAGCCATACCGTAGCCCAGAAAGGTTTATCGTAAAGATTGCCTTCCGCCTGGATTACCGGCCTGCAACGAACAATAAAAGCTCCACAAAGTATACGAGCTACGCTCCTGTCTGTACTTCGTATACTTTGTGGAGCTTTCCAACTTGTCTACTCCTTACCGGACATTTACGGAAAGGGCTTCATGGAGCTTCTAACCGAGCAGCACCTCGGCCAAAGCCTCCATGGCAGATGCATCACTGGGCTTCATCGTTGAGCGTATAGTTACCATAGGCTCCACGAGGTCGATGCCTTTCATTTCCGAGAGCATCTCCTTCATGATACGTCCCGCGCAAGGAGCCCACGAGCCATTCTCGATGATGCCTACACGGCGACTCCTGTATCCCTTGATCTGCATGCGGTGCAGGAAGTCGTACATTGGCGTAAAGAGTCCGCCATCATACGAAGAGGCAGCAAGTAGCAGACGCTTCATGCGAAATGTCTCGGACAGTGCCGCCGACATATCGGCACGGCAGAGGTCTACCATCGCCACCTCAGCGGCTCCCCTCTGACGCAGTAGTTCGGCCATACGGTGAGCCACTGTGGCTGTACCGCCGTGAATAGAGGCATAGGCGATGAGCACTCCTTCGCTCTCGGCTTCGTAGCGGCTCCACTTGTCGTACAGGCCGATGTAACGGTTCAGATTCTCTGTCAGTACGGGACCGTGAAGCGGACATATCGTGGCAACGTCGAGAGTACTCGCCTTGCGCAACAACTGCTGCACAGGCTGCCCATACTTTCCGCAGATGTTATAGTAATAGCGCCGTGCCTCATCGGGCCAGGCACGGAGGTCGGTGATGTTATCATACAATGCACCAAAGGTACCGAAGGCATCGGCCGAGAAAAGCACACGCTCGGTCTGCTCATAGGTCACCATCACCTCGGGCCAGTGCACCATAGGAGCCATCACAAACTGCAGTGTATGGCGGCCCAACGACAGTGTGTCGCCCTCCTTCACCACCACCGTACGACCAGTGAAGTCAATCTGATTGAAGAACTGCGGCAACATCTGCACCGCCTTGGCCGAAGCCACGAGCTGCAATTGTGGCCAGCGCTCCATCACGGCAGCGATGCTGCCTCCGTGATCGGGTTCCATGTGTTGCACCACCAGGTAGCAGGGCACACGTCCGGCAAGTATCTCGTCCAGTCGGGCAAGCCAAGCGGTACACTTGCGACGGTCTACAGCATCCATGATTGTCACCTTATCATCCTCTATAACATACGAGTTGTAGGTAACGCCTTCGGGCACGGCATATTGGCTTTCGAAGAGACAAAGGTCGGTATCATCAACACCGACATAGCGAATTGATTCTGTGATATTCATCATTTCATGTCTTTTTTCATTCCTTTTCGGAGTTACAAAGATACGACTTTTTGCTGTAACTCTAACAATTGTAATGATAATAATGATTAAACGAGAGGAGCAGCCCGACGGCTACTCCCCGACAACCTCGAAGTCCTCCTTCGTCACTCCGCATACAGGACAAGCCCAGTCATCGGGAATATCCTCGAACAGTGTTCCAGGCGCAATGCCACTGTCGGGATCGCCTACTGTAGGGTCGTAAATCCAGTCACATACGGTGCAATAATATCTCTTCTCCATAGTTTTCTTTTCTTTTTATCAGTGAATACATTTGTTCTTGTTCTCTCTTGTCATCTAATGACACTGCAAAGATAGTGCAGGTTCGCATTGCAACCAACAGACCAAGACTATACGGAGATAGAATAAAGCTATAGGAGAACAGTCGTGCTAATATCGTGACAACGTTTCAGTGTTGGACATTCTTCATCCTCCTTATGGTGGCCGGGGTTTTCTTCTCTTTCTTATCGTTTCTTTTCTCCTCGGTGAGTTCGCCTATCTTTTTGTCCAATACTTCGCCATAGATATCAAAGGCTTGTATGCGGCGCGAGGGATTTAGCAGCATGTTTGCGGGCAGGTGAGTTATCTGCATACGCTCTACGATTCCTGTAGACCATCCATCAAAGTCACATGCCTGACGCCAAGTGACAGAGTCCTCGCCGACAGCTTGCAGCCAAGCCTCACGGTCAGTATCAAGTGATATGCTGAGAATGTCGAAGTTATGCTTCTTATACTTCTCCTTCAAGGCGATGAGTTCACGCTGACGCTGGCGACTCTCCTTGTCCCACGAAGCCCAAAAAGTGATTAGCAAATAGGTATCCTTATACTCTGAAGTACTCACGATTTTCCCCTCCATATCACGCACACTATAGCTTCCTACCGAGCTGTTTTTTGTCAGTGGCTTATAACTATTGAGCATACGTTGCAGCTGCTGTATATAATTGTTGTCCTGTAGGTTGCCACTCATCGTGCCGATAAGGGTCTTTATCTTTGTCTGGTCAGGATGAGGGAGGTTGACAAAGTACTCACGCAACAGATGGATACTCACCTCGGAGTAGGGATTGGCACGGATGAACGAGTCGGCCACGGCAGCA
>JAFQLT010000089.1 GCA_017396545.1 Bacteroidaceae bacterium
CCAGTACTGGTGGTTGTTTTCCAGAAAATCCTGAAATTCGGTCTCGTCGTCAATGACTACTGAACCGCTTGCACGAGTTCTCAAAGATTGAGATTGTACGCATCGATACCCCCGAGCACTCCAAGGAGTCGCACAAGGAGATGCTCGACCACGTGGAGAACCTCGTGAAGAAACTCGAGCTCCCCTATCGTATACTGCGCCTCTGTGGTGGCGACATGAGCTTCACGGCTGCTCTCTGCTTCGACTTCGAGGTGTACTCGGCTGCTCAGGAGCGTTGGCTGGAGGTTTCATCCGTATCGAACTTCGACGCTTACCAAGCAAACCGTCTGAAGTGCCGCTATCGTCGCACCGAGGACAAGAAAATAGAACTGTGCCATACGCTGAACGGCTCTGCACTGGCTCTCCCGAGAATCCTTGCGGCTATTCTCGAGAATAATCAGACCCCCGAAGGCATTCGCATCCCTAAGGTACTGGTTCCCTACTGTGGGTTTGACATGATCAGTTAAGAGGGAAAAGGGAAGAGGGAAGAGTGTCCGGCGAAGTATCAGAGCATACCGCTGTATGGTCACTCTTCACTTTTCATTCAATATAGGTATTAGGTAAGAATAGGACATGGCGAAAAAAGGAATAACACAGGCGGAAATCATTGCAGGCATAGCCGACATGTGGGAGTTGCTGACAGAAGAGCAACGTACCTTGGTTGCAGATTACTTGGAAATAAAACGATACAAAAAAAACCAAACAATATACACCGAGGGTACCCAACCTAGCCATCTGCTCTGCCTGCTCGAAGGAAAAGTCAAGATTTATCGTGACGGTGTGGGAGGGCGTAGCCAAATCATGCGTGTCATCAAGCCTGTAGAGTACTTCGGATACCGTGCCTACTTTGCCGAAGAAAATTTTGTAACAGCAGCCGCTGCTTTCGAGGCATCTACAGTATGCACTATCCCAATGAATGTCATCACCCAGTTAGTCACCGAGAACAACAGACTCGCCATGTTCTTCATCAAGCTATTAGCCATAGATCTCGGCATTGCTGACGAACGCACGGTAAATCTCACCCAAAAACACATCCGGGGGCGATTAGCCGAATCACTGATTTTCCTCAAAGAGACTTACGGATTGGAAGAAGATGGAGCAACCATCAGCATCTTCCTCTCACGGGAGGACCTTGCCAACCTCTCCAACATGACCACCTCAAATGCCATACGTACCCTCTCCAACTTTGCCTTGGAAAAGTTGATAGCTATCGATGGACGCAAAATAAAGATTATAGATGAAGAAGGATTGAAGAAAATTAGCAGAATAGGATAATGACTAAGTTTACATGCCACAGATGCCTATTATATACAATACTCGCCCTACTGCACTGCGTTGGGCAATGCGCTATGGCACAAGACGCACACAAAGAAGAGCCTCGCTTTGTTTATGACATAGACAATGTCAACTTCTTCGACAACCGCGAGGTGCACAGTCCATATCAAGTATCACAAACATTGTTTGCTTCACGCCTCGATGCTGAGATCGGCATACAATTCGACGCCAATTCCATCATGGTAGGCATCATGGCCGTGAAAGATTTCGGACAAAGCGGTACAGCAAAACAGGAACTGAACTTTTACTACCACTATGAGGAGCGAAACTTCTCCGGCGCTTTTGGGGCATTTCCACGTAAACGACTCAAACAAGAACTACCCAATATCTTCGTATACGACTCCATCCGCTATTACTCCCCGACTATCTATGGGGCACTCATACAGTATACCACAAATTTCGGTTATGCAGAGTTCTACTGCAACTGGCTCAACAAGCAAGGGAAGGGTCAACGTGAGATATTCGAGCTCATCACCGATGGACGTTTCGGACACAAAGGATACTACCTTGGATGGAATATACAGCTGACCCACTTCTCCGTACCTCGTCCCTCCAACGGACTGCACGTATACGACAAGCTTATGATATATCCTCACGTAGGCATTGAGAAAAGCCCGTCCAGCATGATTGACGCCATTAGCTTAGAAGCAGGCTGCTTACTCTCACTCAACCGCGACCGCAGCGATATGTTGTGGCACTCGCCCATAGGGTTCCTCGGAGAAGTTAAACTACGCAAGGGACGTTTCGAAATTTGCGATTACCTCTATGCAGGCAACCCGCAGTTTACCCACTACGAAGTACATGGCGCCTCATTGCACCGTGGCGATCCCTATTACCGCAGTCCACTCTATAACCGTACCGATGTGCGCTTCTATTTGCTCAATCGACAGAACGTACAATGCTATGCTGGTGCTTCACTTCATTATACGGGAGGTACACTCGACAACTCACAACAGGTAGTATTACGAGTGTTCCCCAAGTTCTAAGCCTAAATTGCCAGAATCCTGCTTAGAGAAGTCAATCCCCATAGGCGATTGGAATACGCGCAGTCCAAAGGTAGGAAGAACAGCGAAAACGTGTTCGAAAATTTCACTCTGCAGATGCTCATAAGGTATCCAGTCAGTACCATCAGAAAAGAAGTAGAGCTCTAAGGGCAATCCTTGCGCTGTGGGCTGTAGTTGACGCACCATAATGGTCAATTTCTGGTTGACACGGTGATGCTTACGAAGATAATCTTCCAAATAATTGCGAAAGACATGAAGGTTGACAATAAACTTGTCTTCACGCTCTATTCCATCGAGCCAGCCCTTACGTTCAAACTCTGCCAGCTGTTCTTCTGTACAAAACGAAATGGAGCGCATGTCAATATATACAGAACGCTTCACACGACGTCCCCCGCTCTCCTTCATTCCACGCCAATTCTGAAACGAGTCGCTCACCAAGGCATAGGGTGGTATGGTAGTGATGGTCTTGTCCCAGTTTTGCACCTTTACCGTAGTAAGAGTCACTTCAACCACATCGCCATCGGCACCATACTTAGGCATTGAAATCCAATCGCCCGGGCGTAACATATCGTTAGCTGAGAGCTGCACACCTGCCACCAAGCCAAGAATCATATCCTTGAACACAAGCATGAGCACGGCCGCCGATGCACCTAAGGCTGTGAGGATATAGCCAGGGTTCTTGTCGATGAGTACACTGACAATGACTATCAATGCCACACAGATCACCACAATCTTGAGCATTTGGTACACTCCCTTAAGCGGATGATTCTTAAGATTATTCTGGCGGTTCGATAGGTCATACAATGAAGAAAGAAACGTACACAACAGTTTGGCCACCACCACAATGAAATATATAGCGTTCACCTTGAGCAAGAGCTCCACCATAGGATGTCCGCTGGTGAAAGCCATGGGGAACAGCACGAATATGAGGATGGGCGGCACGAGCCTGGTGATATCTTTCAGCAAAGTGTCATTAAACAACACATCATCCCATGAGGAGCGCGTGCGTTTAATCAATTGCTTCACCAAAGGAACAAGAAGGCGGCGACATAGCACATCCGCCAAGAATACAATTGCCCCAATAACCACGAGAGTAATCGTCCAATACACCCAATGGTTCTCATCTCCCGATATACCTATTGCATGCAACCAACTTTTTACAGTCTCATTCATCGCTTTATACTTTTGTTGAATTTTAAACAAAGGTACAACATTTTAGCCATACCTTACACGCATTTTATTGTTTTTTCACTTTTCATTCATCCATGACAGCTCATCCCCCACTACACACATCTATAAATAACATCTATGCCAAAAATAAATAGCAAGACATGCGTCCGAATAAAAAATAAAGTCGTAACTTTGAAGCCAAATTGTTTTTACAAAACCATAACCAATTTTATAAAATTAAACATGAAAATCTCAAAAATCGAACACCTCGGCATTGCTGTAAAGAGCATCGAGGAGGCACTGCCCTACTATGAGAACGTATTGGGTCTAAAGTGCTACAACATCGAGACCGTAGAAGACCAGAAGGTACGTACCGCATTCCTTATGGTAGGCGAAACCAAGATTGAGCTCCTCGAGCCCACATCTGAGGAGAGCACCATCGCCAAGTTCATCGAAAACAAGGGCGCTGGCGTACACCACGTAGCATTTGCTGTTGAAGACGGCGTTGCAAACGCACTTGCCGAGTGCGACGCTGCCGGCATCCGCCTCATCGACAAGGCTCCCCGCAAGGGTGCTGAGGGACTCAACATAGCATTCCTCCATCCGAAAGCTACACAGGGCGTGTTGACCGAACTTTGCGAGAAACCGTAAATTAATTCTGAATTTTGAATTATGAATTGTGAATTGCCTCCAACGATGAGGGATAATTCATAATTCATAATTCATAATTATAATAACTATGTCACAATTAGATAAAATTAGAGAGCTCGTAGAGCTGCGCGAGAAAGCCCGTCTGGGCGGTGGCGAGAAGGCCATTCAAAAGCAGCATGAGAAGGGTAAGTATACC
>JAFQLT010000090.1 GCA_017396545.1 Bacteroidaceae bacterium
AGTTAAAGGAGTTAAAGTAGTTATCACTTCGCTTCGCTCGTTAGTAGTTAAAGGCCGATAGTTTTGCTTCTGAATTTTTTTTATTTATATTTGCATGGTCCTACGCCGAGACTCTGCCTTCGGGAAGAGAATAAGGGGTGGGGCAGACATATGGAAAGGCGTTTACTACGCTTTGGTTTTGACGTTCTGAAATCGTAGGAAAATTTCAAGATGTAAGTCAGAGACAAAGCAACGGTGAATGCCCCGTGGGTGTGTTATATACCTCCCTAAGCTATGCCGGGTAGCCAATGGTGTCTCTACACTGTTGGAACTTTAGGCATAGTGAGGTGTTTACATATCGGCGTGGGGCTTCGGCGTTGTTCGCTTCGACTTACAGGGCAATTCCTACGAGCCTCAGAACGTGGAGCGAGCGACAGTGCAGGGCTTCACGCTTTTTTTATGTCTTTACCCTAATACCATTGATAACACTTGCGGTTGTGTAGCCTTGGCCGTTAGCCTACGAAGAGCCTATGGCCATTGAAGTAGACATACTGGAGGACTACATCAACAGCATATCTCCCGAACTGCTTACCACCCTGCTCAAGGACCACACCACGAGCAAGGAGGGAGAACCACAGCGCAATATCTTTTGGGCCACCTCGGACTACGAACATCTGGGCGAGGAATACGGCTACCATTTCCCCATACTTCCCCATCTCATTACCGGCGATAACGGCCACGTCATCATGCCTCGCATTCTGAAGAGTCGCGACACCCAATCGGCACGCTCACGCGACATGGCCGAAGTTTTCACCCCTTCGTGGATTTGCAATGCGCAGAACAATCTTATCGACGAGGCGTGGTTTGGCCGTAAGGGGGTGTTCAATACGGAGTACATCACCGAACAGGGACAGCACGCTTGGCGTGCCACTACCGACCCGATAATCTTTCCTGAAGGCAAGTCGTGGCGAGACTATGTGCGCGACACCCGAATGGAGATTACCTGTGGCGAGGCTCCCTACATCGTGAGCCGTTACGACACGACTACGGGCGGGGCCATCCCCTTGGAAAAACGCATCGGACTGCTCGACCGCAAGCTGCGTGTAGTGAGCGAGAACACCACAACCTCGGGCGAATGGCTCGAATGGGCACAGACTGCCTACAAGAGCATCTACGGCTACGAGTGGCAGGGCGATAATCTGCTCATTGCGCGCGAAGCTATGCTCATCTCCTTCATCGAGTACTACGAAGCCAAGTTTGGCAAACAGCCCCTGCTCAAGTCCATCAACTACATTGCCTACATCATCTCGTGGAACGTGTGGCAGATGGACGGCCTTAAAGGCGTAGTGCCCGATTCGTGTACCGACAGGGTGGAGATAGAGCAGACACTCTTCGACGGCCCCATCGAGAGGGTAATCCCGTGCGAGGGATGCACGAAGGACGACATCCACCGCCACAATGGTACCTACTGCCTTATCCGTGACTGGGGTACCAAGGACCACCGACGAATCCGATTTATCGACCTCATCAAATAGTGCGACTATGAAATTCACCTCCTCACTGAAACTTAAACTCATCTATGTGTTCCGCATCAATGATGCAGCACACCAAGGTTGCCTGAAAGTGGGCGAAGCCACGTGCGACAGCGACAACGTCTTCGGCCTCGCACCCAACAGCAAGGCGCTCAACGACTCGGCTAAGAAGCGTATCAACCAGTACACCCAGACGGCAGGCATCGCCTACGACCTCCTGTATACGGAACTTACCATCTATAATAGTAAGAAACGGGGCCTCTGCTCGTTCAACGACAAGGAGGTGCACAATGTGCTGGAGCGATCGGGCATCAAGAAGAAGGTGTTCGACACGGCCAACAAGGCCAACGAGTGGTTCATCACCGACCTTGAGACTGTGAAGCGTGCCATCGCCGCTGTCAAGGAGGGACGTGAGTCGCTATCCACAGCTGAGATATCGCACGACCGTACACCCATCGTCTTCCGTCCCGAGCAGCGCGATGCCATAGAGAAGACCAAGCGCCAGCTCAAGAAGGGCAACCAAATGCTGTGGAATGCCAAGATGCGTTTCGGCAAGACCCTCTCAGCTTTGCAAGTAGTCAAGGATATGGATTTCGGGCGTACGCTCATCCTTACCCATCGTCCAGTGGTGGACAGCGGATGGTTTGAGGACTTCGGCAAGATATTCTACGACCGTCCCGAGTTTGCCTATGGCTCGAAGAACAATGGCGACAGCCACAGTTCGCTGGAGGCACGAGCCAAACAGGGCAAGTGCCAGTATGTATACTTTGCTTCCATGCAGGACCTCCGCGGCTCGGAACTCGTAGGCGGCCACTTCGACAAGAACAACGAGGTGTTTGCCACCGGTTGGGACTTCATCATCGTGGACGAAGCACACGAGGGCACACAGACCGAGCTGGGCAAGGCGGTGATGACCGAATTGGTGAAGAGCGATACCAAGGTGCTGCGCCTGTCGGGCACGCCATTCAACCTGCTCGACGAGTTCAAGGAAGGCGAGATATACACCTGGGACTATGTGATGGAACAACAGGCCAAAGCGACTTGGGATGAACTTCACTTCGGCGACCCCAACCCCTATGCTTCGTTGCCCACGATGAACATTTACACCTACGACCTCGGTCGTCTGCTCCATGAGTTTATCGACGAGGATGTGGCTTTCAACTTCCGCGAGTTTTTCCGTGTTGACGAGGAAGGCAGCTTTATCCACGAGAAAGATGTGAGGGCGTTCCTCAATCTGCTCACCAAGGAGGACAAGGAGAGCTACTATCCTTTTGCCAATGAGGAGTACCGCAACATCTTCCGTCATACACTGTGGATGGTGCCGGGCGTGAAGGAGGCTCGTGCACTGAGTGCGATGCTACAGAGACATCCCGTATTCCAACACTTCAAGATAGTCAATGTTGCTGGCGATGGCGACCAAGACGAGGAGAGCCGCGATGCACTTGTGGCCGTGGAGGAGGCCATCGGTCCTGACCCCGATGCCACACGCACCATCACACTTTCATGCGGACGACTGACTACAGGTGTCAGCGTTAAGGCGTGGACGGCCGTGTTTATGTTGTCGGGTTCGTACAACACCGCAGCATCCACCTATATGCAGACTATCTTCCGTGTGCAGACTCCGGCCACTATCAACGGACGAGTGAAGGAGCAGTGTTACGTGTTCGACTTTGCCCCCGACCGCACCTTGAAGGTCATTGCCGAGACGGCCAAGATTTCGGCCAAGGCGGGCAAGACCAGCGGTAACGACCGTAAGATAATGGGTGCGTTTCTCAACTTCTGTCCCATCATATCAGTCGAAGGTTCCAAGATGCTTCAGTTCGATGTACCCCGTATGCTTGAACAATTGAAGAAAGTATACGTGGAACGTGTCGTGCGCAACGGCTTCGAGGACAAGAGCCTCTATAACGATGAGTTGATGAAACTCAACGACCTCGAGCTGCAGGAGTTTGACGACCTGAAGAAGATTATTGGTCAGACCAAGGCCATGCCCAAGACCAATCAGGTGGACATCAATAACCAGGGACTCACCGATGAGCAATACGAGGAGCTGGAAAGTCTGGAGAAGAAAAACAAGAAGAAGGGCAAGGACAAGCAACCGCTCACCGAGGAGGAGAGGCGGCGGCTCGAAGAGTTGAAGAAGAAACGCGAGAACCGCGAGGCCGCCATCTCTATCCTGCGCGGCATCTCCATCCGTATGCCTCTGCTTATCTATGGTGCCGAGGTGAACAACGAAGACGAAGAGATTACCATTGACAACTTCGCTTCACTCATCGATGATCAGTCGTGGGAGGAGTTCATGCCCAAGGGGGTCACCAAGGAGAAATTCGAGAACATAAAGAAGTACTATGACCCCGAAATATTCAGTGCAGCAGGCAAGCGCATCCGTGCGATGGCACGTGCGGCAGACAAGCTGAGTGTAGAAGAACGCATTGAGCGTATCACCGATATCTTCAGCACCTTCCGCAATCCCGACAAAGAAACCGTGCTCACTCCGTGGCGTGTGGTAAACATGCACTTGGGCGACTGCCTGGGAGGCTACAGTTTCTTGGCAGAGGATAATGAAACCATACTCTCCGAGCCGCGCTTCATAGACCACAGCAAGGTGACCGCCGAAGTGTTTGCCGAGGATGCGCGTATCCTCGAAATCAACTCCAAGTCGGGCTTGTATCCCTTGTATATGGCCTACAGCATCTACCGCACCCGAGTAGCCTCCTCGCTCTTCTCCGTATCGAGCATAGAGGACGAGCAGCGGATATGGGACAAGGTGGTGGCCGAAAACATCTTTGTCATCTGCAAAACTCCGATGGCCAAAAGTATCACCAAGCGCACCCTCATCGGCTTCCGCAAAGCCAAAGTGAACACGCGCTATTTCGAGGACCTGATTAATCAAATCAAAAACAAACCAGAAAACTTCGTGGCCAAGGTTGCCAAAGGAAGCTCATACTGGAAAGCAATAGACAACGATAATATGAAATTCAATGCAATAGTGGGAAATCCTCCTTATCAAGTGATGGATGGAGGTACAGACAGAGGAGCAGTTCCTGTATACCATTACTTTATGAATATAGCGAAACGTACTAGTCCTAATTATATTAGTTTAATTATGCCTTCTCGATGGTACGCAGGAGGAAGAGGTTTGGATGAGTTCCGTGCCGAGATGATGTCTGATACTCGCCTAGCAAGATTATATGACTATGAATTAAGCAAAGACTTATTCCCAACTGTAGATATTGCAGGTGGTTTATGTACCTATCTTTGGGACAAGCAACACAATGATGCGTGCTTAGTAACAAACTATAATGCAATCAAGGATGTAGTAGCCAAACGATACCTTAATCAATTTGATACTCTGATACGTTCAAACGCTGCTGTTCCTATCTTAGAGAAGATTGTTTCAAAGTCCTCTTCTTATCTCAATAACCTTGTACTATCAATCAATCCTTTCGGATTTAGAACATATTTCCGAGGCTCAGGCAAAGGAGACATAAGTATTCTAACAAGTAAGGGGTGGGCTAAAGTTAACAGAACAGAAATTACAAAAGGAGTTGAATATGTCGATATGTACAAAATTATTGTTGGCAGATTCGTACCAAGTAATGGAGAAATGAGCGTTAAACCCGGTGAAGGTTATCGTGTGCTTACAGAGCCTCAAATACTCTCACCTCAGCAAATCAACACAGAAACATATATAGACACTGCTGTATTCCCCACTCAAGAGGAAGCGACAAACTACAAGAAATATCTTTGCTCAAAGTTTGCTCGCTATCTCCTCAGGCAAGGCGTAACCTCCGTTAATGTCACCAGAGAATGTTTTGCATTTGTTCCAATTCAAGATTTTACCAGTCAAAGCGATATTAATTGGAGTGAATCAGTGCTAAACATAGACAAACAACTATACGCGAAGTATAATCTATCCGAAGACGAAATCGAATTCATTGAGAAGATGATAAAGCCGATGTAAAAACAACTAACTTCAATACAACGACAATGCGACTTTGACCATATTAATCAAATAAAGCATTGTCGTTTTAATTAGATACTGATTTGAAATAATAAGAGCCCCAAATTTGTTAATGCAAAAAAACATTATAAATTTGCACAAAAGTTAAATGGTCACTAATAATGATTATAAAAGTTGACATACCGGAAAATAAAGTTGCCAATTTTAGTCCAAGCGCTAAAAAAGAACTAGAGAAACATGCCCTTCGGGTTACCGAGGAGATTATAGATGAAGCTAGTAGAATAGAAGCTAGTAGACGTCTATCTGATACAAATTCCGAAATCACTCAGTCTGTAGTAAAAGAAGCAGCAACTCATCCTAGAATGTACTTTTCTAGGAAGAAGAATTGGGGTACTAAAATCGTACAATTTTTTGCTTTCATATCGACATTTTGTAGCGGTTTACTATTTGATACTGATAAGTTTAACAATATCACTGTAGTTATTTGGTTTGTTGTTGTGATATTTGTTGCAATAACAACAAACGTCTACTTAACAATACTCTGTTAATTCTAACGTAATCGTTTGAAAATGAAGGAGTTAATTAACGTAATATAACTAATAAAATTTGGTTAAGTGGCTGATTATCAGTAACTTTATAGTGTTCAAAGCTTAAAGTAACATGACATCAGAA
>JAFQLT010000091.1 GCA_017396545.1 Bacteroidaceae bacterium
AAGACACCTGCCGGCATGGCTTGCGGCTCGATGGGCCCCACCACAGCCGGACGTATGGACCCCTATGTGGACCTCTTCCAGAGCCACGGCGGAAGCATGATCATGCTGGCCAAGGGTAACCGCGCACAGTGCGTTACCGATGCATGTAAGAAACACGGCGGATTCTACCTCGGCTCTATCGGTGGTCCTGCCGCTATCCTGGCGCAGAACAACATCAAGAGCATCGAGTGCGTAGAGTATCCCGAGCTTGGCATGGAGGCCATCTGGAAGATTGAGGTGGAGGATTTCCCCGCATTCATCCTCGTGGACGACAAGGGCAACGACTTCTTCAAGCAACTGAAACCTACCTGCCCGATGAAGTAATTGGTGATTTTCGATAATGAAGAGGGTATGTCAGTGTGTTCTTGGCATACCCTCTCTCTTTACATTTCTTTCCACAGAGTCAGCAGGTCGGCTACGATGAAGCTGCTGCCGCCAACGTAAATGAAGTCTTTCTCGTCGGCCTCGCTGAGGACTGCCCGGACGGCTTCGGCTACAGTAGGGTAGGTGGCTCCGCGCAGGTCGTGACTGGCGGCCAACGCTTGGAGCTCGTGCGATGGGAGTGCACGGGCAACGTTGGCTTGAGTGAAGTAGTAGGTGGCCTCCTTGGGCATTAGGCTCAGCACTCCGCTTATATCCTTGTCGTTCACCATGCCGAAGACGATGCGCAGCTGCTTGCATGGCTGTGCCAGCAGTTGGGGAACGATGTACTGGAACCCGCCCACGTTGTGTCCTGTGTCGCATACCAGTCGGGGCTCGGTATGCAGCTGTTGCCAGCGGCCCATTAGTCCCGTTAGTTCACATACCTTGAAGAAACCGTTACGCACAGCTTCCTCGTTGAGTCTATATCCGACCTTTTGCAGGGCTGCGATGGCATGGAGTAGCGTGTTTACATTCTTCTCCTGGCAATATCCACGCAGTGCCACTCGCAGTTCTCCGTAAGGCTGCGTCTGGTATATGTCGTGGTCTGCTGCGCTCGCCTTCTTGCTCCACAGCAACTGTTCCTGTGCAAAGGTGATGGGTGCCTGCTTGGCCTCTGCTTCGGATTTGAATACAGGGTAGGTCTCTTCATTGTGCTCTCCTATAATAATAGGTGTGTGAGGCTTGATGATGCCCGCTTTCTCCGAAGCAATCTTGGCTAATGTGTCTCCTAAGAGTCCTACGTGGTCGAAGCTGATGTTGGTGATGAGTGTCAGGTCGGGGCTGATGATGTTGGTGCAGTCGAGCCGTCCGCCCAGGCCCACCTCGATGACTGCCACATCGACCTGCTGCTCGGAAAAGTAAAGTAGTGCCATGGCCGTGGTAAGCTCAAAGAACGAGGGGTGTAACGGTTCGAAGAATCGGCGGTGCTTCGCTACGAAGTTTACTACGAATGACTCTTCTATGGGTGTGCCATTCACCCGGATGCGCTCTTTGAAATCTACCAAATGCGGTGATGTGTATAGTCCCACCTTGTAGCCGGCCGCCTGCAATATGGCTGCCAGCGTATGCGAGCACGAGCCCTTGCCGTTGGTGCCTCCCACGTGTATGGTGCGGAATGTGCGGTGCGGATGTCCGAAGTATTCGTCCAGTGCATGGGTGTTGCTCAATCCTTCCTTGTAGGCTCCCTGTCCGATGTTCTGGAATAGCGGTGTGCTGTTGTATAGGTATGTGATGGTTTCTTGGTAGGTCATGTGAACAGTAGGCGTTATGAAGTTAGTTTTTTCTTGTCTCCTCTGTGGCGCTCAAAGTCTGGAGTAGTGGGGTATCTCCGTTACGAAAGCATAGGTCTGGGTGGCATAGTCCATGCGGCAGCAGTAATGCGCGAGACCATTGCTCACGATGAGGTAGTCTGCCTGCAACACCATGTTGTATCGGCATATCTGGTCGAAAACATCTTGGGTGATATCCACCGTGGGGGCCTTGTATTCGATGATGATGCGTGGGCGCAGTGCACGGTCATACACCACCGTGTCGCACCGTCGGCTCATTCCGTTGAGCCTGAGTTGCACCTCGTTGGCCATGAGTGAGCGAGGGTAGCCTCTATGCTCTATGAGAAAATGCACGAAGTGTTGTCGTACCCATTCCTCGGGCGTCAAGGCAACATACCGACGGCGAATGGTGTCGAGGATAAATGTCTTGCCGTCCTTTATGGTTGTCTTATGGTCGAATGGGGGGAGGTTTAGCTCTGGCATGTTGGTGGCTCTTGTTCAAATGGACAGCTTCCGATGGTAGGCAGATAGGCCGATGGGTAAGGAGGCGGTTGTCTTTTTTTGTGCCGCAAAAATAAAAAAAATATGGAGACAATGCAAATGATGGAGGGGGAGAATTGCCGCCTTCCCTGTTTGAGGGGTTGTAAACGGTCAAAAAGTGGGGGATTTTGTACAAATGAGTGTTTTTCCCCTGATAATAACACATATTTCTCCCTTGGGGAACTATGGCGTTGGTTATTTTTGTCGCAGTTTTAGTAACCACTTAAATGTTAGAGCAATGAATGATACCTTTAATCAAGACCTCATCGCTGTGCAGGACGAACTCTTTCGTTATGCCTACAAATTGACCATGGATCGTGAGGAAGCCAATGACCTCCTTCAGGAAACTTCGCTCAAGGCACTCGATAACCGTGACAAGTATACCCCCGATACCAATTTCAGAGGGTGGATGTATACTATCATGCGCAACATCTTTATCAATAATTACCGCAAGACAGTGCGCGACCAGACCTTTGTGGATCGTACTGACAACCTTTACCATCTCTCCTTGCCACAGGATGCGGGATTCGAGAGTACCGAGAGTGCCTATGACACAAAAGAAATACGCCGTGCCGTAAATGCATTGCCTAAAGAATACCGCGTGCCCTTCGCCATGCATGTGTCAGGGTTCAAGTATCGTGAGATTGCCGATAAGCTATCGCTTCCCCTTGGAACGGTGAAAAGCCGTATCTTCTTTACGCGCCAACGGCTACAGTTACAGCTGAAGGATTTCCGATAGCTCGGGACACTTCATATCTGGGCATGCAGTATGAGTGTAGTGGCTCCAAGGGTAATGATGGCACCGTCTTCTACTCTTACGCGGTCTTTGGCACCAAGCATCTCGTTCATCAGGAAGGTTCCGGTGATGCTGTCATTGTCGCGTAGGGTGTAGATGAGGTTGCCTGTCTTGGTGCGCTTTACATTAAGTATGCAGTGACGCCGGTCCATGCTCGGGTCGTTGGTCTCTATGGGGATATGTATGTCGTCGCCTTTGTTGCGTCGGCCGATGATGTTGTCGCCTATCTGCAGAGGGTGTTCCTGGCGAAATCCGAAGATGTTCTCTACAGCGATGATATGTCCTACATACTCCTTTGAGCTCTCTTCAGTCGGGGCGGTGCCCTTGTTCTCCTCACGCTGTAGGCTGCGCAGCTTGCTTACACCGATGCGTATGCCAAACTGTTTCTGACAATTGTCACATACAAATACGAGCGACTGCCCCTCGGTGTATTTAGTCTCGTCGAATTGGATAAAATGGTCGCACTTGGGGCAACGTACTCTTTTCATGTGGCTTGTATTTTAGTGTTTGATATTTTGATGACTGCAGAAAGCTGCATCGTGCCCTCTCCTCAAAAGTCGAAAGTGGCTTGTTAGTTAGTGCGCACGGCTAATAACCAGGCATTCTGGAAACTGTCGTTCTGGCGAAGTGTCTTGAGGTATTCGTTGGCTTCGTCCTTGTCGGCAAACTGTGCGAGTGAGATGCGCACGCGGCCGTCGCGTTCAACGAGCGTAACCTCGGTGTAGCCTTGACCGGTGTACTTGGCTATTGCCTCATTCGCTCCCCGATGGTTGGGCAGACTGGCAACGATGATATGGTAAGTCTTTGTGGGCCTGTTCTCGGTAACTGTGGGTGCTGGGCTCTCTGCGATGGGGGGGGCAGGAGCAAGCTCCAGCAGTTCCGTTGCATTGGCATTGGGCTCCACAGTAGAGGTTGTGACAATTGTAGACGTGTCATGTCTCTCTACTACGATTGCCGTGGTAGCTGTAGTAGGTGTTGCCTGCTCTGCTTCTCTCTGTGGCATGGCTATCATCTCTGTCAAGTGTAGCGATGCAATGTCGGTGGAACGATAAGACCCGGTAGGCAATGCTGTCATGAGCAACAATAGGAACACTGCAGCTGTAGACATTGCACGGCGGAGTGCCTCCTTGTTGATATGCAGGGGAGTAACCTTTGGCCGATAGGTGGCGGAAGCGTTGCTCTTGTTTTGGCGGGGCTTCGCTGTGGTATGGTGTAGCTGGGTCAGTTCCTTGATGGCGAATGCGCTGAGCCCGAAATGTGCGGGCGAAGCAACTCCTGTCTGCTCCGGGATAAATTGCAAGGAGCAGTGTATGTCTTGCGTGATGGTACCTATGTGTGGAAGTACTACGCGCCCCTCCTCGTCAAGGGTGTCTGTCAGCTGTTCTATGGCTACATCTATGGCATGGCTTGCGCATGCATAGTCTATCTGATGGCTTTTCATGTAGCTCTGCGCCAACAGGCCGTCGTTCATGGTGATGGCTGCATTGAAACTGATGCTGCGCGATGGGGGATAGTATAACTCCTCTTCGCTTACATAGTATGCTGGAACATCGTGTGCGATGAATCCTCCGAAACCGGGCAGTATCACACAATCGTTGTTGCGCAGTAGCAGTTCAATATGTCGAGCCAAATTCTTCATTCGTTTGGCAAAGGTAATGCAAATTGGGTGGAGAACAAAATAAAATGATTCTTTTTTGCACATCATGGCGTGTTGGCAAGCTGAAGGCTGAATTTCTCCGTATTGTTTTCGCGGAATCGAAAAATTACATTACCTTTGTCTTGCTTTAGATGTAAATGGAATATCAGTATTCATCCACGTTGCTTGAGCGGGCGGTAGGTGAGTTTGCCAAACTCCCCGGAATAGGACGTAAGACGGCACTTCGTCTTGTGTTGTATATGCTTCGTCGTCCCGTGGCTGAGGCCGAGGCTTTTGCCGAGGCTGTGGAGATGCTGTGCCGTGAGGTGAAATACTGTAGGGTATGCCACAATATCTCGGACAGCGATGTGTGTGATATCTGTTCGCAGCCTTCTCGTGACGGCAGTCTGGTGTGTGTGGTAGAGACGGTGCGTGATGTGATAGCCGTGGAGAATACATCACTCTATCGCGGCTTGTATCATGTGCTGGGTGGCGTTATTTCACCTATGGATGGCATAGGACCTTCTGATCTGGAAATTGACAGCCTTGTGGATCGAGTTGCGAGGGGAGGGGTGAAGGAGGTAATCTTTGCTCTCAGCCCAACGATGGAGGGCGACACAACCAACTTCTATATATATCGCAGATTGGAAGGCACGGGGGTGAAGATGTCGGTGCTCTCGCGTGGTATTCCGGTAGGGGACGAGTTGGAATATGCCGATGAGGCTACGCTTGGTCGCTCTATCGTGAACCGTATGCCGTTTACGGGGAAGACATTCTGATAGAAAGCTAATGGAACTATGATAGACTGTAAGAAGATAAGCCGTGACATCCGTGTCGTATATGCTGTCCTGTCGGTGATTATACTGGTACTGGTGGTATTGTGTGAATGTAATGTGGTGCCTATAGAGGGCATGCTGCTTGGCATCGATCCAGGCACAATGTATGTTTTGGAGGTCGGGATGCTGTTTTCTGTGGGACTTGGCATATTGGCAGCACTCAAGGGATTCAATTGGTGCTTGCTGCATAAGGTGCATGGTGTGGAGGGTGAGCGTAGGGTGAGACTGTATGTCATGCTCAGTAATGTCCGGAATTGTTTGCTTGGTGTTTTAGCGGCTATGGGCATCGTCTGCTACTATGGCGCATTGGAGAACTGGGGATTGTATTATGCGCTTGCAGCTCTCGTGGCATCGCTCTTCTGCTTGCCGTCGTCTGAAGGCGTGAAGATAGAATTGGGAATGTAAGTAACTCAAACTTCACAACCGTAACAACGATTCGCAAGAAATGCTTTCTGTTATTATTGTAAGCTACAACGTCAAGTTCTACTTGGAACAATGTCTCGAATCGGTGCGCCGTGCATCGCGGGGACTTCGGGTGGAGGTGTTTGTTGTAGACAACCTCTCCGTGGATGGCTCTGTTGCCTATCTTCGTGAGCGCTTCCCTGAGGTCATCTTCATAGAGAATAAGGAGAATGTGGGCTTTGCTCGCGCCAACAATCAGGCTATACGCCAGTCTGAAGGCGAATATGTTCTCTTGCTCAATCCCGACACGATAGTGGCGGAGGATACGTTTGCCCGCTTTGTCGCTTTTATGGATGCTCACCCGGAGGCTGGTGCTGCTGGTGCCTATATGTTGAATCCCGATGGCACTTTCGCTCCGGAGAGCCGTCGTGGGTTGCCTACCCCCTTTGTCGCTTTCTGTAAGATGTCGGGGCTTGCTGCTCTGTTCCCTAAATCACGTCTGCTGGGACGGTACTATATGCGATATCTCAACGAAAACGAGGTGAACGAGATACAGGTTATTTCCGGCGCATTTATGATGCTTCGTCGCGAGGCTTTGGACAAGGTGGGATTTCTTGATGAGGATTTCTTTATGTATGGGGAAGATATTGATCTGTCGTTCCGTATGCTAAAGGGTGGGTACAAGAACTATTTCCTTCCGGAACGTATGCTGCACTATAAGGGCGAGAGTACAGTGAAGAGCTCGTACCGCTATGTCTATACTTTCTATCAAGCGATGCGCCTGTTTTTTCGCAAACACTATAGCCATTATTCCTTTATTATAAGCCTTCCTATCAATATGGCCATTTGGGCGCGTTCGTTTATGGCATATGCAGGTAATCGTTTGCGTTACCGAAAAAGTCACGTTTCCGTCTCGTTCCCGATGAGTGCATTGGTCGTTGGTGATGCTCGGATGCTTGACGAGGTGCGTTCGCTGTTCTCCGTATATCAACCCAAAGGCAATTTCCGTTTTGTGGAAGGCGACGAAGCTACGCTTCCTGATGGGCATCTTTCCCTGTCTGACAATTTCAGAGACTATAATATGGTGGTATACGATACCGATCATTATACTTATCGTACGGTGTTGGCTCTGCTGGAGCGAACTCCGGGAAATACATTGCGTATTGCTACTTACTCGGTGCGTTCGGGGGTGCTGATAACAGACAAAAGAGTATACAGGCGCATGTAGCCCCTCTTGTTATTGTTCCTTTATCCTATTCCTATGTATCTTGTTTCTTCTGCTCTTCGTCTTCGCGCTCCTGAATTGGGAGATTTGGACTTTCTTTTCCATGTGGAGAATGATACCCGTCAGTGGATGGTATCGGCATGTAAGGTGCCCTATTCGCGCTATCTGTTGCAGCAATATGTTGAGACCAATACTCATGACCTCTATGCCGACAAACAGCTTCGGCTGATGGTTGAGAGTTGCAATGAAGGGAAGCTGCTTGGGATTGTTGATCTCTTCGATTTTAGTCCAGCCGACCGTCGTGCCGAAGTAGGCATCGTTATTGATAGTGAATGCCGAGGCAAGGGGTATGGCCGTGAAGCATTGGAGGTGCTGTGTGACTATGCAGAGCATGTACTCGATCTCCATCAATTGTATGCATATGTGCTTGAAGATAATATGCCGGCACGACATCTCTTTGCTGCTTGTTGCTTTAAGCATACGGCTACGCTGCCCCATTGGATTTTTTCAGACAAGAAGTATAGGGACGTTTGTCTTTATCAACGACTGTTTGAAAAATAATTTTGAAAAAAACGGACAAACGTTTTGCCGTTATGGAAAAAGTTTGTACCTTTGCATCCGCAATCGAGAGAGATTGCCTTGAGAACTTGATATATTTCTGGTGCGTTAGTTCAGTTGGTTAGAATATCTGCCTGTCACGCAGGGGGTCACGGGTTCGAGTCCCGTACGCACCGCATAGAAATATTGGTTCTGAGTATTGGATAATTTGGTGCGTTAGTTCAGTTGGTTAGAATATCTGCCTGTCACGCAGGGGGTCACGGGTTCGAGTCCCGTACGCACCGCAAAAGAGTCTCAGTATGTTGAGGCTCTTTTGTTTTTTATACCTTGTCTCAATGCCTGTCTGCGATTGTATGCCAGTGTGGCTTTGTGTAGGGAAAGGTCGCAGAAAAAAAGGAGGACTTTGATAGCTATCAAAGTCCTCTGATGGAAAAACCGGTATTGTTTGATTATTCCTTCGTAATCTTGAATAGGAAGCTCTCTGCCCAAGGGATATTGGCGGTAGAGGGGTGGTTGCCCTCGACTATCCAGTAGTTGTTGCCGCCGTGGCCTGCGTTGCGGATGGAGTACATGCCACCCTTCTCCTGCAGCACGTAGGTGTTCCACTGGGGGTTGTACTGGTTAGTGCCGAAATAGCCCAATTCGTTCACGTAGCGGCCATCCACTGCGCTGGTAAGGCCAAAGCGGCCGGTCTCGTCCACGAGGTTGAACAACCACAATTGGCTATTGTCGTCTTTTTTATCCATGAACTCGGGTCTACCACCTACGCCATTCACATTGGTGTTGGTAAGGTAGCGGCCTTCATTGTCGATGATGTATACGGGTGTGGCCGGCTCCACGGTAGCAGGTTCGGCTGTAGCTCCACCCACGGGGATGATCTCGAAGATAAAGTGCTCGTAGCGCACATTGCGCTCAGCAGTGGGGGTGATGCGCTCCTCGTTGGCACTCCACATACGTCCACCAGCATTGCCTGCTGTCTGGATGGCGTACTTGCCGTTCAGGCGGTAGATATTGAACGAGTGCCATGCGGGGTCGTAAGGATTGTTGTTCTTGTCGCGCCAGAAATTACCCATCTCGTTGATGTAGCGGCCATCCTGGGCATTGGTAATCTTGTAGCGTTCGGTAGTGGGGTCGATGCTGATGTTCCACTCCTGACGTTGGGGATTGATGCTGTCCACACCGGCCTGCAGCACGGGGAAGTCGCCCACGCGGTCGGGGTTGGCATTGGCATCGGTGAGCCAGCGTCCGTTTACCTTTATATAATAGCGTCCCTCTTCGATGAGGTCGGCAGGGAAGATATCGGTGCGGTAGGTGTGGTTGCTCTTGTACTCGCGGATGAGAGTCTTGGTGTTGGCCTTGATGAAAGGTACCACCACCTCGTTGGCCACGGTGGGGTTGGGCTTTTTGATGGAACCCTCGAAGTTGCGCGAGAGGACAGCCTTCTGGTCCTGCTCAAGCTGTGCCAATGCCTCGTAGGTAGCGATGAAACCCTTCTCGTCACCCTTGCTGAGCAATGTGTAGAGGTTCATCACCTTCTCGCCACGCTGACCGACAATCTTCATCACCTGTGCCCAGGGGGCAATTTCGGCAATCAGCTCAGGCTCCTCGGTAGAGGCAAGCAACTCATCGGCTGCCTGAATCATCTGCGCGAACTGCTTGGTCATCGCAGCCACGGCTTTCTTGTCATAGCCATTCTCCATAGCTTTGGCAAACTCTTCCGCAGCCTCCTTGAATGCAGCCGACTCGCCCTGACGACGCAGACCGTGACCGGTAGGTCCGAGGTCCACATTGTGCTGGCAGAACACACGGAATGCCTCTACATGCTCGGGCATGAGCACTTGCAGTGCCTGCTCCCAAGAGGCTTGTGAGTCGTAAGCCTCCATGTTCCAGCAGTAGTCGGCAATGCTGTAGAGCGATACCTTAGAGGCCTCGGCATACTCCATGGGGTTCGACACGAAACCGCTCAGCTGCTCGGCAATATCGAGATCGTTGCCATAGGTGGGGCCCATCAGCATGTGATCGATGCAGAAATCGTTCACGGGATAGTTGAGCCAGATGTAGGCATTGCGCTGTATCTGCGCGTTGATCCAGTCCATATCGGTCTTGTTGATCATGTCCACCACGGTAGCACCGGTCCACATGATACGGATATCCTTGTCCATCGTGGTACCGAGGTCAGAGAGGTATGAACCACCCGACCAGCTCTTGTTGTACTGTGTGGGGCAGAGGATGAGGGGAGCCACATCGGGGTGTTTCTGCACGAACTCGCGGTTGAGCGCGTTCATGTACTCAGCCTGCTTGGCACCCTTCGACTGCTCTGCACCGAAGATGTCGTCAAAGAAGATGGCGAAGGCACGTACGCCGAGATCGTACATCCACTCGAGTTTCTGTACCGAACTGTTGAGGTCTGCCTCGGTCCACTGAATGTCGCCACCGGGATGCATGGCCCATACGAAGTCCACCTTGTTCTGCGCAGCAGCCTTGGCCAACTCGCTGATGAGTTGTGCTTCCTTCTCGGGATAAGGCTCGCGCCAACGGTTGCGGTGGTAGGGGTCGTCCTTAGGACCATAGATATATACGTTGAGCTTGTTCTTGCCATAGAAGTCGAACTGGCGCAGGCGGTCCTTATGGCTCCAGGGATTGCCATAGAAGCCCTCCACGACACCGCGCTCCAGCACATCGGGCCAGTCTTTTACCTCGGCCAATCTCATCTTGGGCTGTGACGCCATTTGCAGGAAAGTCTGCACACCATAGTATGTACCTGCCTCGTCAGCACCGGCAATCACCACCTTGTCGGCTGCTGCGTGGATGTAGTAACCCTCCACCTTCTCGGGGATTTGCCCGGCATAGGCACTTACAGCCTCATCGCCACGCTCACCGATGACGACAGTTACACCATTGCCAGCTTCTGTGAAGGTATTTCTTAACAATGCCACAGCATCGCCATCAGCCTCATCGGCACCAACAAGAGTGATGGTCTGGGGCGTTTTTACCACTTGCTCGCCCCAAACGATTTCCTGTGGGGCAGGAGACAAGGTCATAAAGGGCTCTACGGACTGACCTTGGCAACTCTGAAGAGCCGTTGTACTGGCAGCAGACATACAAAGGACTGCCATTAAAGAAAAGATAGTTTTGTCTTTCTTCATAGATAATAGATATTGTGTTATTGGTTATTGCTTTCTCTGTAAGCTGAAGGCGACATCCCAAAATACGCCTTGAAGACGCGGCTGAAGTACTGCGCATCGGGTATGCCAACTTGTGCGCACGCCTCGCTGACTGCTACCTCAGTGCTACTGAGCAGTTCTGCAGCACGTTCCATACGGCATTTGCGCAAGAAATCATTGGGCGACATGCCTGTTAGTTCGCGCACCTTGCGGTAAAAATTGGTACGGCCTATACCAAACTGGGATGCAATGGTATCGACATTCAGGTTGGGGTTGTGTAGGCGGGCGTTGACTATGCGCTCCAGCTTGCGACAGAAACGTTCGTCTTCCTTGCTTAGCTTCGTAGTTCTCTCTTCGTTCGAGTCAGTTTTCTTGCTGTTTCCTTGTGAGGTGCGATCTGTTTCGTTGCACTCTTCGGGGGAAGTCGCCGTTTCCAGTGAGTTCGTGTGATTGTTTTCTTCTGGCACCGTCATATCTTCCTCTTCTTTCACATCTTTTTTAATTGTAAGCCCCTCATTTTCGGCAAACCAGGCTGCGAATAGGTCATTGGGGATGGCAGGTTGTCGTTCGTTGATGGGCTGTTTGTGAGGCTGTGGTGTTATGTTGGGATGTTCTTCAGTATATCCTTTCTCAACCTCTCCTTTGGCAACTTCGATGTGTCCGTTTTGTAATTCTTTTTCTGCAGCTGTGGTGGATGTAGCTTCGTGGGTTGTGGCGGCATCAACAGCGTCTTGTATACTGGTATGTCTCGTCTCGATTTCTTCTATGTCCTTTTCTTTCTTATTTTCCTTTGCTTCTGGATCAATCTGTTTGTGTGCGGTATGCAGCATGCGTGCCATATTGGTCTCCTCGTAGCGCATCATGCGAATCGTGTCGCGCAAATCCCGTATCTCTTTTTTCAGTGCGGTCACTTCGCGTGATCTGAGAAGAAACAGGACCATGAATAGCAACAGTAAGGCAAGCAATAGGAATCCTGCAGCAATCCATGCTGTGGAAAATACGCTTATTTGTATGAAGGCGATAAATCTCATGTCGGCAAGAAACGTATGTGCAAATTTAACATCATTTCGTAATTTAGGCAAACATATCGGATTGTTTTCGGTGGATTTTGTCGTTTTTTTTATTTGCTGCAAATAATATTTGTTTATTCGTCTGCTTTTTGTACCTTTGTACACCTCTGTATGGTATAAATAAAAATAGAAAAGTAATGGAAAAGACCAAATGCCTTATCATAGGCTCAGGCCCTGCAGGATACACAGCGGCCATCTACACTGGAAGAGCAAACATCCCCACTATCCTTTACGAAGGATTGCAACCTGGTGGACAGCTCACCATCACCACCGAGATTGAGAACTTTCCCGGCTATCCTCAGGGCATCAGTGGACCCGAGATGATGGACGACCTTCGGCTGCAGGCCGAGCGCTTCGGTGCTGACATGCGCAACGGTATTATCACCAAGGCCGACCTCTCGCAGCGGCCCTTCCACGTCACCGTTGACGACGGTACCGAGATTGAGGCCGAGACCATCATCATCGCTACAGGCGCATCGGCCAAGTACCTCGGACTTGAGGACGAGAAGAAGTATGCCGGTATGGGCGTGAGTGCCTGTGCCACTTGCGACGGCTTCTTCTACCGTAAGAAGGTGGTAGCTGTAGTGGGCGGTGGTGACACTGCCTGCGAGGAGGCCAGCTACCTCGCCGGTCTTGCCAGCAAGGTATACTTAATCGTGCGCAAGAACTACCTCCGCGCCAGCCAGATTATGCAGGACCGCGTCATGCAGAACCCCAAGATCGAGGTTCTCTTCGAGCACAATGTCACCGGTCTCTTTGGCGACAACGGCGTTGAGGGAGCTCACGTCGTGAAGCGCAAGGGCGAAGCCGACGAGCAGCATTACGACATTGCCATCGACGGACTCTTCCTCGCCATTGGCCATAACCCCAACTCCGAGATCTTCCGCGAGTATCTCGACACCGACGAGACAGGCTACATCCTCACTCAGGGTGCCTCACCCGCCACCAACGTGCCCGGTGTGTATGCAGCAGGCGATGTTGCCGACCCTCGCTATCGTCAAGCCATTGTGGCTGCAGGCAGTGGTTGCAAGGCAGCTCTCGAAGTAGAGAAGTTTTTGGCAGAGTTTTGAGAGGCTTTGTATAGATACAAAATTCAGAGGTCGGTGCTTGGCGCCGGCCTCTGAATGATTCTATAGAAGATTGGCTTGGAATGTGAAAACTGCACCAATATGCTTTTCTCACTTTCTCTTTACGATGTCGTTCCCGTAATGAGGATTTAGGACTTTTATCTTGGGGTGTTCTCTTCTGTTTTCTTGGGGTATTTGCGGAACCATCCGTCCCATCTGAGGCGCATGACGCCGAATACGGCTTCACCGAAGATGCTGCTGTTCATCTTTGATGTACCCAACTCGCGATTGATGAAGATTACGGGAATCTCCTTAATTTTGAAACCGCACTTGTAAGCGGTGAACTTCATCTCTATTTGGAAAGCGTATCCCTTGAATCGGATTTTGTCGAGTTCTATGGTCTCGAGTACTTGACGGCGGTAGCATTTGAAGCCCGCAGTGGTGTCCTTGACCTTGATGCCTGTGACGATTTGTACGTACTTGGATGCATAGTATGACATCAGTACGCGTCCCATAGGCCAATTTACCACGTTTACACCGCTTACATAACGTGACCCTATGGCGAGGTCGTAGCCTTCGTTGGCACAGGCATTGTAGAGGCGAGGTAAGTCGTTGGGGTTATGGGAGAAGTCGGCGTCCATCTCGAATATGTAGTCGTACTTGTGCTCTATGGCCCACTTGAATCCGCAGATGTAGGCGGTGCCGAGACCAAGCTTTCCTGTACGCTCTATCATGAATAGGCGTTCTGGGAACTCCTTCTGCAGCTTCTTGACGATGGCAGCGGTGCCGTCGGGCGACCCATCCTCGATGATGAGTATATGGAATGTCTTTTCCAAGCTGAATACAGCGCGGATGATGTTCTCGATGTTCTCTTTCTCGTTATACGTGGGGATGATAACGATGCTGTCGCTCTTCTGCATTGTAGTGTAGATTGGTTTATGCTTCTCTATTTGCTGCAAAGGTAACAATTAATTATAATAATAGGTGTATTTTGGTGTAAAATGTTTTTTATTTGTCCGCTTTTGTGTACCTTTGTACCGATTTTTTGAAGACATGAAGGCTAGACAACTGTTGGATGCCCTTGAACAATATGCTCCACTGCCTTTGCAAGACGGCTTTGACAATGCAGGCTTGCAAGTAGGATTGACGGTAGAGCAGGAGGTTACAGGGGCTTTATTATGTTTGGACGTGACAGAGGAGGTCATTGACGAGGCTGAGCGTATGGGGTGCAACTTGATCGTATCTCATCATCCACTGTTGTTTCATGGGCTCAAGTCTATTACCGGTAAAAATTATGTGGAGCGCTGTGTCGTTAAGGCTATACGGAAAGGTATTGGAATCTATGCTGCCCACACCAATATGGACAATGCTTTTGGTGGAGTGAACTATCGTATAGCCGAGAAAATTGGGCTTACAGGATTGTCGTTCCTTGAAGCGAAGGCAGAGGTTGCTTCAGTTATTGCTGGGGCGGGCGTCATAGGTGAATTGCCGGCCGAAGAGGATGGGTGTGATTTTTTGGAGCGGTTGAAGGTGCTGTTCGGAATCAAGTGTATGCGCCATAACGGTTTCAAAGGCCGCAAAATTCGTCGTGTAGCATTGTGTGGCGGTGCTGGAGGATTCCTACTGCCTACTGCCATAGCGCAAGGTGCAGATGCTTTCTTGACTGGCGAGATGCGTTATCACGACTACTTCGGCCACGATAGAGAGCTGCTGATAGCCGAAATGGGGCATTACGAGAGCGAGCAGTATACGATAGAACTGTTTGCGGAGATATTGGCCAAGCGCTTCCCCGAATTGAAAATAGTGGAAACATCATATAATACAAACCCGATAAATTATTTATAGCTATGGCAAAAGAAATCAAAAAGGAACCGCAGGAGTATACTGTGGAGGAGAAGTTGAAGTCATTGTACCAGTTGCAGCTTATCTTCTCTGAAATTGACCGTATTAAGACCCTTCGTGGTGAGCTTCCGCTCGAAGTGCAGGATTTGGAGGATGAGGTAGCGGGACTTCGTACTCGTATCGGCAATATCTCTGGTAGCATAGAGGAAATTAAGCAGGAGGAGGCCAAGCGCCGCAACAAGATTGAGGAAGCGAAAGCGATGATTGAGAAGTATACCGAAGACCAAAACAATGTGCGCAATAATCGTGAATATGATCTTCTGGCCAAAGAAATTGAGTTTCAGACTTTGGAAGTGGAATTCTGCGAGAAGAAACTTCGTCAGTATGCAGCTGAACTGAAGGCGAAGAATGAGGAGATAGAGCGTACAAATACGTTGCTCGAGGAACGCATCGGTGCGCTTGATGACAAGCGTAGCGAGTTGGAGGAAATCGTGTCGGAGACGAAGGAGGAAGAAGAGAAGCTGCGTGACCGTGCCAAGGTGCTTGAGAGTACTATTGAGCCTCGTTTGTTGCAATCGTTCAAGCGTATCCGTAAGAATACGCGCAATGGTCTTGGCGTGGTATATGTGCAGCGCGATGCTTGTGGTGGTTGCTTCAATAAGATTCCACCCCAGCGTCAACTTGACATTAAGATGCGTAAGAAGATTATCGTATGTGAGTATTGTGGGCGTATCATGATTGACCCCGAACTTGCTGGTGTTAAGGAAACTGTAGTGCAGGCTCCCGAGAAGAAACCTCGCAAGCGTGCGCTTCGCAAGAAAGGCGATGAGGGCGCAGCCGAGTGACTGTGTCCGTAGTTCGTATAGGGGCAGACTTCAATGTTGGAGTCTGCATTCGGGTAGATTGTAGGTGTGCATTCTATGTCCCATGGTATAGATCATGGGATAGGATGTGCTTCCTTGGCGATAGATAAATTAAAGGTAATGATGAAAAAGAACTTATTTCTCGTAATCACTTTCTTGACGTGTGTCTTTGCATGCCATTCTTTGCATGCCGAGGAAGTAACGTTCACGGCCGATGCGCCCAATGCTGTGGTCATGGGTGAGACCTTCCGTCTTTCATATACAGTCAATACACACGATGTCAAGGGTTTCCGTGTGGGTGATATTGTAGACTTTGATGTCCTGTCGGGTCCCAATTCTTCAACTTCGATGCGTTCATCCAGTATCAATGGGGTACGCACAACAGTGAAAACAATCACCTACACCTGTATTCTCCGTCCTAAGCAAGAGGGAACCTTTACTATTCCTTCGGCTACGATTGTGGCTGAGGGTGAGAGAATGGTTTCTCAGGAGGTCACGGTAAAAGTGTTGCCTCCTGACCAACAAAACTCGTCAGCTCCGCAGTTGGGCTCTCAGGGAAAGAGTGCGGGTAGTTCGCAGTTGGGGCAGATTGGTGATGATGACTTGTTCATCGTAGCCACGGTGAACAAGAAGAAGGTATACGAGCAAGAGGCTATACTGCTTACCTATAAGATATATACTACGGTGAACCTTACCAATGTGAGTGGGAAGATGCCTGACCTCAAGGGTTTCCATACTCAGGAGGTAGCGATGCCCAAGGGGAACCGTGAATTCCAACTCGAGCACTACAAGGGGCGTAACTATCGCACCATCGTGTGGAGTCAATATGTACTTTTCCCTCAGCAGAGTGGGCGGTTGGAGATTCCTTCCATCACTTTCGAGGGGACCATTGCCCAGCGCGTGCAGAACTATGATCCTTTTGAAGCCTTCTTCAATGGTGGTAGCAGCTATGTCAATGTGCAAAAGGAAATCCGTACCCCAAAGATTCTTGTTGATGTCAGCCAACTTCCTTCGGTGAAGCCTGCCTCGTATTATGGTGGTGTGGGTGATTTCAGCATTTCATCTGCCATCAGCACTGACGAGTTGAAGGAAAACGAGGCTGTAACGCTCAAACTTGTCATCTCAGGCACAGGCAACATGAAGCTCATCAAGACTCCCGAAGTGAAGTTCCCTGCCGATTTTGAGGTATATGACCCCAAGGTAGACAACAAATTTGTCCTCAAGGCGGGTGGGCTTTCAGGAGACAAGGTAATCGAATACCTTGCTATACCGCGCCATGGAGGGGACTATATTATACCTCCGATAGAGTTCTCCTACTTTGATGTCAAGAGTGGTACATACAAGACACTCTCCACTCCCGAGTATGCGCTCAAGGTTGCCCGAGGTGATGGTTCGTCGGGGTCCATGCCTGTGAACTATGTGAGTAAGGAGGAACTCCGTCTTTTGGGTCAGGATATTCGTTACATCAATCTGGGTGAGCCCAAGTATCATGTTAGAGGCAGGTGTTTTTACGGAACTATGGGCTATTGGCTTTGGTATCTTGTTCCTTTTGTGGCATTAGTCTTTGTTGTCGTGGCTTACCGTAAGCAGGCTGTAGCAAATGCTAACATTGCGCGGATGCGGACCCGCAAGGCAGGCAAGGTGGCTACACGTCGTCTCAAGGTGGTCAAGAGTAAGATGCAGCAACACGACAAAGCCGGCTTTTACGATGAATTGCTGAAAGCCCTTTGGGGTTACCTCGGCGATAAATTGAGTATGCCCGTTTCAGAATTATCGAAAGAGAATATTGCAGCCAAGCTCATCGAATGTCAGGTGCCAGAAGAACTAATAGACGAGTGTATTTCGCTTATCAGCAGCTGCGAATTCGCTCGTTACGCTCCTTCGCTTTCTGACGATGCCGATGGCAAGGTTTATGACAAGGCTGCTGTGCTGATGAACCGACTGGAGAATGTAATAAAACGATGAATGATATGAAACAACTCCTTATATATATAATAGGTGTTATCCTGTGTTGCTTCGGTAACACGCTGAGTGCGCAGACCATTGTATCCTCCGATAGTACTGTGGTGTATACCAAGGCTATGGGCGACAGTGCTTATGCTGCGGCCGATTACGCTACAGCCATTCGTGTATACGAGCAGTTGCTTTCTGCTTACGGCGAGTCGGCTGCCATATACTATAATCTCGGTGGTGCCTACTACAAGGTTGGTGCTATGGCGCGTGCCATCCTTAACTACGAGCGTGCTCTGCTCTTTGATCCTTCTAACGCTGATATCAGGTTTAACCTCGAACTTGCGCGTAGCAAGACTATTGACAAGAGTACCTTGCCCAGCGAACTCTTCTTTGTGTGTTGGTGGCGTGACTTTACCTCCATGCTGAGTGCCGATGGTTGGGCGCATACGGCCATTTTATGCTTTTTGGTGCTAATTTTGTGCTTAGTGCTATTTATTTTCTGCAAAAAGGGTAAAACTAAAAAAATTATCTTTATATTTGCATTATTCTCTCTGTTGTGTACCGTTTTGGCCAACCTGTCAGCATCGTACAGGACCGCCAAGCTGAAGCATCGTGAGAGTGCCATCATTATGGATCCGAGTGTTGTCGTACGTAGCACACCGAGTACTGCCGGTACTGAACTCTTCATCCTGCATGAGGGCAAGAAAGTGACTATAAAGGACGATAGCATGAATGCATGGCTGGAGATATTGGTAGAGGACGGAAACATTGGCTGGCTCCCTGCGGAGTCTGTTGAACGAATCTGATAAACGTGTAATCGTAGCAATGGACATACAGCGTTTGGTTGACATAGACAGGCAGGTGATGCTCGCCCTTAACGGCAGCGACTCGCTATATCTGGATGGTGTGATGAAGATTTATACCAGTACGGCCGTATGGATACCTGTTGCTATAGTACTCCTCTTTATTATCTTGAAGAATAATACCTGGCGCGGTAGTCTCCTCGCGGTGTTGGCAGTCGTGTCCACCATTGTGGTTTGTGATCAACTATCGTCGCATTTCGTGAAGCCCCTTGTCGGTCGCTTGCGTCCCAGTCACGACCCCATGCTCTTGCATCTCATCGACACTTTCAATAGCTACCGCAGCGGAGGCTATAGTTTTACGTCGAGTCATGCGTGCAACTCGTTTGGGGTCTTCACCGTCATCGCTCTTATTGTCCGCCATCGGGCACTCAGCTTATCGCTTCTCTTTTGGGCTCTTGTCAACAGTTTCTCGCGCGTATATCTCGGTGTGCATTATCCCGGTGACATACTTTGCGGTGCGCTATTCGGGGCAGCCGTGGGAGGCATCATATATTACCTCTATGATTTTGTGCGTAAACGGATAGATTCCTCATCATCCAGCATTACTGCCAACTATACTAGTTCAGGGTTTCTGGTCAGCGATGTGCAGTTGATGGTCGCTACCATCTATGCCACGTTTGCTTTCATCAGCATATACGCCCTGATATACATCAGTAGCAATATACTCTAATATACAATACCTATTAGTAACAATAAAAATTACGATTATGAGCAAGTTAATGACATTCAACGAATTGCGCAGTATCAAGGATTCTTTGCCTGATGGTAGCATGCATCGTATCGCCGACGAACTCGGTGTCAGTGTGGAAACTGTAAGAAACTTTTTTGGTGGCCAAAACTTTCAGTTGGGCCAGAGCGTAGGTATCCATCTTGAGCCGGGTCCTGATGGAGGTCTCGTGCGTATCGACGACACTACCGTGCTTGACAAGGCACTTGCCATCCTTGAGGAGACAAAGGCTTCCGACGCGTCAGTCGTAGAGGAGTCTCCCGCAGAGTAAGAAAATAGCTGGGGCCCCTGCCGTTATCCCTGCAGGCTATGCTTTGAGGATAGCTTTAGGCCCCCTTTCTCTGTTTCATTCATAGGTTCGCGACAGTGGCTCTTCCTTGCCGAAGGGGAGGAGTTGCGTGGTGAGCCTATTTTTTTTCTGTCGACCAATGGTTGTTCGCACGATACGCGTCTTCCCCTTAAGAAATATTTTGGTGACGATACTCGGAATGTGAATTTTTTGTGCTAATTTTGCAACTTTAAGAAGACAGAATCCCAAACCCAAAAGATAACATTGATGATAAGCAAGATTGAAGCACTCATGGCTGAGGTGGAAACCCTCACCGCCAATAGCGCAGAAGAGCTGGAAGCACTGCGCATCAAGTACCTGAGCAAGAAGGGCGCCATCAATGACCTGATGGCCGACTTCCGTAACGTACCCGCCGAGCAGAAGAAAGAGGTGGGCATGCGACTCAACGCACTGAAGACCCGTGCCACAGAGCGCATCGCCGAACTGAAAGAGGCCTTCGAGACCAACGACAGCGGTGCTGCCGAGATGGATCTCACACGTACGGCCTACCCCATAGGGCTGGGCACACGCCACCCGCTCTCCATCGTGAAGAACGAGATCATCGACATCTTTGCACGCATGGGCTTTGCTCTGGCCGACGGTCCCGAGGTGGAGGACGACTGGCATGTGTTCTCTTCGATGAACTTTGCTGAAGACCATCCTGCCCGCGACATGCAGGACACCTTCTTCATCGAGGCACACCCCGACATCATCCTGCGCACCCACACCTCATCGGTGCAGAGCCGCGTCATGGAGACCAGCCAGCCCCCTATCCGCATCATCTG
>JAFQLT010000092.1 GCA_017396545.1 Bacteroidaceae bacterium
CCGACCACAAGGAGTTGGAGATGTATCACGAGGGGTTGATCTGCTGCTCGGCCTGCCTCGGAGGTGAGATTCCGAAAAAGATCTCGTCGGGCGATCTGGAGGCCGCCGAGAAGGCTATTATGTGGCACAAGAGTCTCTTTGGCGAAGATTACTATCTGGAGTTGCAGCTCCACAAGGCCACCGTCGAGCGTGCCAACCACGAGACCTACGTCATCCAGAAGCAGGTGAACGAGCATCTGATCCGTCTTGCCGAGAAGTGCGGCGTTAAGCTCATATGCTCGAACGACGTACACTTCGTCGATGAGATCCACGCCGAGGCCCACGACCGCCTGATCTGCCTCTCTACGAGCCGCGATCTGGACGACCCGAAGCGTATGCTCTACTCGAAGCAGGAGTGGATGAAGACCCGCGCCGAGATGAACGCCATCTTCTACGACCAGCCCGAGGCTTTGGCCAACACCGTTGAGATCTGCAACAAGGTCGAGAGCTACTCCATCGACCACGCTCCCATTATGCCCACCTTCGAGATTCCCGAGTCGTTCGGCACCGAGGAGGGCTACCGCGCAACATACACCGAGGAGGATCTCTTCAACGAATTCACGCGCGACGAGAACGGCAACGTCATAATGTCTGAGGATGATGCCCACAAGAAGATCGACAAGCTCGGCGGCTACAACAAACTCTACCGCATCAAACTCGAGGCCGACTACCTGGCTCACCTCACACTCGAGCGCGCCAAGGTCCGCTACGGTGATCCTCTGTCGGAGGAGGTTGCCGAACGACTGAAGTTCGAGTTGCACATTATGAAGACGATGGGTTTCCCGGGCTACTTCCTTATCGTGCAGGACTTTATCTGCGCCGCGAGGGAGCTGCTGGATGTCTCCGTCGGCCCGGGCCGAGGCTCTGCTGCCGGTTCGGCCGTAGCCTACTGTTTGGGAATCACGCAGATCGATCCCATCAAATACGACCTGCTGTTCGAGCGTTTCCTCAATCCCGACCGTATCTCGCTGCCCGATATCGACATCGACTTCGATGACGATGGCCGCGGCCGCGTGCTGAATTGGGTTACGCAGAAGTACGGCAAGGAGAAGGTGGCGCACATCATCACCTACGGTACGATGGCTACCAAGATGGTTATCAAGGATGTAGCTCGCGTGCAGAAACTCCCCTTGGCCGAGTCCGACCGTTTGTGCAAACTCGTTCCCGACCGTATTCCCGACAAGAAGATAAACCTTCAGAACGCCATCGACTACGTTCCTGAATTGAAGGCCGCCGAGGAGTCCGACGACCCGATTATGCACGACACGATCAAGTACGCCAAGATGCTGGAGGGTAACGTGCGCGGTACGGGTGTTCACGCCTGCGGTACGATCATCTGCCGCGACGACATCACCGATTGGGTACCCGTCAGCACTGCCGAGGACAAGGAGACGGGCGAGAAGATGCTCGTTACGCAGTACGAGGGTGCCGTGATCGAGGACACGGGCCTTATCAAGATGGACTTTTTGGGACTTAAGACCCTCTCGATTATAAAGGATGCCGTCGCCAACATCAAGCAGAGCCTCGGCATCGATGTCGACGTAGACACCATATCCATCGAAGACCCCAAGACATACCAGCTCTATTGCGAAGGCAAGACCATCGGTACGTTCCAGTTCGAGTCGCCCGGTATGCAGAAGTACCTTCGCGAGCTGCAGCCCTCTACCTTTGAAGACCTCATCGCCATGAACGCGTTGTACCGTCCGGGGCCAATGGACTACATCCCCGACTTCATTGACCGTAAGCACGGCCGCAAGCCCATTGAGTACGACATTCCCTGTATGGAGAAGTACCTCAAGGACACCTACGGCATCACCGTATATCAGGAGCAGGTGATGCTCCTCTCGCGCCAGCTGGCCGACTTCACCCGTGGTGAGTCTGACGCCCTGCGTAAGGCCATGGGTAAGAAGAAGAAGGACATCGTAGACAAGATGAAGCCCAAGTTTATCGAGGGTGGACAGAAGAACGGGCACGACCCCAAGATACTCGACAAGATTTGGAGCGACTGGGAGAAGTTTGCCTCCTATGCCTTCAACAAGAGCCACGCCACCTGCTACTCCTGGGTAGCCTACCAGACAGCCTACCTCAAGGCTAACTACCCGCCCCAGTACATGGCTGCCAACCTCTCGCGCAACCTCTCGCGCATCGATGAAATCACCAAGCTCATGGACGAGTGCAAGGCTATGGGCATCAACGTGCTTGGCCCCGACGTGAACGAGAGTTACCTCAAGTTCTCTGTCAATGCCAAGGGCGACATCCGCTTTGGCCTCGGTGGCGTGAAGGGTGTGGGTGAAGGAGCTGTGGAGGCCATCATCCGTGAGCGCGAAGCCAATGGTCCTTACAAGAATATCTACGACTTTGTAGAGCGTGTCAACCTGCAGGCCTGCAACCGTAAGAACCTCGAGTGCCTGGCACTCTCGGGCGGTTTCGACTGCTTCACCGAGCTCAAGCGCGAAGACTACTTTGCCGAGAACGCCAAGAAAGAGGGCTTCCTCGACATTCTCATCCGCTACGGGACCTTGGTACAGAGCGAACGTGCACAAGCTATGAACTCGCTCTTCGGCATGGACAGCATGGCCGATGCCATAGCCCGCCCCAAGGTGCCTGAGGGCGTGCAGGAGTGGTCGGCCATCGAACGCCTCAACAAGGAGCGCGACCTCGTGGGCATCTACCTCTCGGCACACCCGCTCGACGAGTACCGCATCATCCTCGAAGACGTATGCTCGGTACACCTGGCCGACATGCAGGAGGTGATTGACAAGAAGGAGGAGCGCGACGTGACGATCGGAGGCGTAGTCACCAGCACCCGAAGCGGATTCACCAAGAACAACAAGCCCTTCGGCATCACCAAGATCGAGGACTTCTCGGGCACCTATGAGATAGCACTCTTCGGTGATGACTGGATGCGATTCAACAACTACATGAAGGAAGGATACTTCCTATATATAAAGGGACGCATCGCACCACGCTTCGCCTACGGCAAGCAACCCTCCGACACCTTTGAGCTCAAGGTAGGCTCTGTGGAGCTGTTGCCCGACGTGAAGGACAGCCTATTGGAGTCCATCACCATCACCATACAGTCCGAAGCCCTCAGCGAGGAGATGGCCGATGACCTGACTACCCTACTCCGGGAATCGCCAGGAAAGACCGAGCTGTTTATCCACATCAAAGACAGCGAAGGGGTATATCAGGCAGACCTCAAGTCTAAATCGTTAAAAATTTCTGTACAGAATAAACTAATCAACTACCTGAAGAGTCAAGAAGGTATAGCATATAAATTCAACTAAGAAAAAAGTCATCCCATGAGAAAGAGCCTCATATCCATATCCCTATCGTGCCTCTGTTGCCTGACAGCCTATGCACAAGCCCCGGCCGGCAGCATGGACTCTCCTACAGAAGACAAGCAGTCCAATGAACTCATCAAGAACCCCTCGTTCGAAGACGAGGCGAAGCCCATACGCAACCGCCGCTTTGGTCCCAATGGCGAGGGTGAACTCTTCGGAGGTCGCCTACCTGCCGGCACTATCCCCGGATGGATACCGGCTAATAGCGAAGGAGCTGCATCCAAGATGGAGACCACAGCAGAAAAGTTGTTGGCCGATACACAGCAGAAGGCCTTACAATGGACCATCACCGAAGCTACTACCGCAAGCCCTGCAGCCATAGCAAACGTAGGAAATCATGGTATAGAGGTTATCGAAGGGCACAAGTATACACTTACCTTCTGGGCACGTGCCGACAAAAAATACAAGGGTAAGATTCGGGTAGGGCTACAGAGCAAGTCGTCTGATGGCGTCTGGTATGCACAAGCCAAGATAAAGGGGAAGGTTAAAAAGAGATGGAAGAAATACACAGTTATCTTCACCGCCACACAGAGCGACGAGAACGCCCGCTTTGTGCTGAGTGCCGATAGACCGGGCACGCTGTACCTCGACCAAGTGTCGCTCTACTCGCCAGGGATTATCAAGCGCTGAGCACTCTCGGCATCGGCCGGAGAAACGAACAGGCGCATATCACCCCCTACGCTACTATAATGGGCGGTGAATACCGAGGTATGGTCTTCAATGATACAGCGGATGCCGTTGGCTTCGAGCATGCCTCGTATCACTTCGGCTTCAAATGCAGGGCCTGAGAACACTTCGATCCAGGCATCGTGGTGATGGGTTGTCATTGCGGTTCCTCCTTAGTTATATACCCTATTCAACACGGCACACCGCAAACGGTTCACGTTGGCTCACACACGCAACACCCTGTCGCAATACTCCAGTACAGAGGGGCGATGGGTGATGAAGATGATCGTCTTGCCATGTCCGGCCTTGGCCACACGCTCCAGGAAACGGCGTTCCGTGTCGGGGTCGAGTGCCGAAGTGGCCTCATCGAGCAGCAACACCGAGCCGGGACGCAAGAGCGAGCGGGCGATGGCAATGCGTTGAGCCTGTCCTTCGCTCAGTCCGCCTCCTCGCTCGCCACACGAGCTGTCGAGTCCCTCGGGAAGAGTCTCCACAAACTCGGCACAGGCTATGCGCAGCACCTCCCACAGCTCCTCGTCTGTAGCATCGGGACGGCCTAACAACAGGTTCTCACGTATCGTACCGCTGAAGAGCGTGTTGCCCTGCGGCACATAGACCAGATTGCAGCGTGTCAGGGGCGAGGTATCCACCTCTTCTGCCTCATTATACAACGTCACACGCCCTACCGTAGGAGTCACCAAGGCCAAAATAAGACGGATGAGCGTGGTCTTTCCGGCACCCGTCTCGCCCAGCACCGCAGTCATCGAACCCGGAGAGAAGTCTTCGTTCATGCGGGCTATCACCTCTCTTCCTCCATCGGCATATCGAAAGCTCACATCGGTGAAGCGTATCCCCACCCTACCTTCTACAAAGACCGGTTTTCCAGTAACCTCCATCGGCAGTTCCTCCAGTTCCATCAACCGCTCGGCGGAGGTGAGCGCCCCCACCAAAGTAGGAATCATCCGTGCCAGGTCGGCCAGTGGACGCTGTATGCGGCCCACGAGTTGCAGGAATGCCGTCATCACACCAAAGGTGATGGCCCCCCCCTGTATGCTGAACACGCCCCAGAGGAAAGCCGTCAGGTAACCGACAGAGAAGCCCGTCGACACTAACCCATGAGACAAGATACTGAAGCGTGTGCGCACGATAACCTCACCAAACAGGCGCTCCTGCAGAGCCGCAAGGCGTTGCATCATCCCCCCATTCTGCTCCAAGGTCTTCACCACCAACCGGTGTTGCAGGCTCTCCTGCATCACCGAGTGTATGCGGCTCTCACTCTCGCGCACCGCCTTGGTCATGCGCCGCATGCGGCTCACGTAGAGTCGGCTGAGCACCAGGAACAGCGGCAGTATGCACACCAATACGATAGCCAGACCACGGTCCATAGAGTAGAGCAGGCCGAACGAAGCCACCAGCTGTATCACCGTAACCACGGCAAAGGGCAACGTGGAGGTGATGACTGACACCACCGAACCCAAGTCCTGCACCATACGGTTGAGCAGGTCGCCCGAGTGGTACCGCTCCCTTCCCTGCCAACGGCTCTGCAGCAGGAGGTCGAAAAATCGGGTGCGCAGCCCATTGCGCAGTTCCACATCAAGGCGATTGACCACCCAATTGTCTAACGCATGAAGCAGGATCTCTGTGAGTATCAGACACCCCATCCCTATGCCGTAACGCAGCAAACTCCCCTGCCCCACGCCCGTGGCAATATCAATGGCCTCCTTGCTGAAGAGCACGAAAACCAGCGAACAAGCCACCGAGGCACATCCTATCAGCGTACAGAGCAGTATTCGCCCCCGCACACCGCGCGAGATGCCCCATATCCATTGCAGCAGACACCACACTGAGCACTTATCATCCGTCTTCTTTCCGAACATTTTCATAGGCATGAAAAAATAGTATCACCAAAATGACAAAAAATTATCACAGGCACGACAAAACTTTGTCAACGGGGTGATAAAACGTTATCACAGGTACGACAAAGCAAATCCGCCGTTACATTTCGCAAAAGTAACATAAAATAACAAACCATCCAACCCCGTTTGTGTTTATCTATCGCTAACCCTTAAAAAGAGACCGATATGAAAAGTATAAAAGGCACCCTTACCGAGAAGAACCTGCTCACCTCCTTTGCCGGAGAGTCGCAGGCACGCATGCGCTACACCTACTTTGCCAAGGAGGCCAAGCGCGAAGGCTACGAACAGATAGCCGCCATCTTCAAGCAGACGGCCAAGCAGGAGAAGATGCATGCCGAGCGTATGTTCCGCTTCCTCGAAGGCGGCATGGTAGAGATCTGCGCCTCATACCCCGCCGGAGAAATACGCACCACGATGGACAACCTGCGTGCTGCCGCTGCCGGAGAGCATGAGGAGTGGCACGACCTCTACCCCACCTTCGCCGACATTGCCGAGGACGAAGGCTTCAAGGAGGTAGCCCTCATGTACCGAGCCATCTGCGTAGCCGAGCAGGAGCACGAAGAGCGCTACCGCCGCCTGCTCGACAACATGGAGCGTGAGCACACCTTCCACCGCCCCGAGCCCGTGATATGGCAATGCCGCAAGTGCGGCTACACCTTCACCGGCAAGAAAGCCCCCGACCGCTGCCCCTCATGCCTACACCCCAAAGGCTACTTCGAGATGAAGGCAGAGAACTATTAAAGGAAGGTTGTGTAGCAGCACTACCATAGGTGTAAGAAGGCAAAAAAGGGGCAGCCAGATCTGGCCGCCCCTTTGTCACGTCATGTTATTGTTACTTCTTCACCATCTTGAACACACGGGTAGAGCCATCCTCATACTCGGCAGCCACTATCGTGACGCCATCTTCGGGTGAGGTCAGCTCCACGCCGTTCTCGCTATAGTAGCGGCGAGATACCACACGCATCCGGGACTGTGCCACGCCGGTGCCCTGCACG
>JAFQLT010000093.1 GCA_017396545.1 Bacteroidaceae bacterium
CTCTACGGAGTCTTCGCCCGTATATGAGTGGGGGGCACGGAAGAGCGATACCAGTACCTCGTCGATGACTTCGCCGTCGGCAGCATGTATCTTGCCGAAGGTGAGGGTGTAGTGGGGACGCTCATGCAGTGGCTTGCCGTGCATGGGGGTGAAGATGCGTGAGGCGGCATCGATGGCTTCGGGGCCGCTGACGCGTATCACGCCTATGGCTCCGCCCTGTGCGGTGGAGATGGCGCAGATGGTATCGGCTGTATTCATGTCGTCTTATATAAAAATGTTAGTGCGTCTTTACTCGGGGAAGTATTCCTGTGAGTGCAGCCAATATGATACCGTAGTTGGTGATGGCTACGCCTTGCTGGCGGGCACGTTCTATGCGGCTGAGCACATGCTTGCGGTTGAACATACAAGCGCCACAGTGTATCACCAGGTCGTAGGGGGTGAGGTCGGTAGGGTAGTCGGAACCTCCTACAACGTCGATTTGCAAAGCTTCGCCGAAGCGTTTGCGTAGCAGGCGCGGTAACTTGACGCGACCAATGTCTTCGTTCTGTGGTATATGTGTGCATGCTTCGGCGATGAGGATGCGCGATGATGCGTTGATTCTTTCCAGTGTCTTGACGCCTTCGGTGAAGAGAGTGATGTCGCCTTTGTAACGGGCAAAGAGGATGGAGAAGGATGTGAGTACCGAGATGTTGGGTTTCTGTCGATATACCTCCTCGAAGGCTTGAGAGTCAGTGATGATGAGCGCGGGCGGCGTGGTTAAGGCTGCTAATGTCTGTGTCATGCGATCGGGGGTACAGCAGATGGGGGTACAGCCACGGTCAAGCAGTTCGCGTATTGTCTGTATTTGGGGCTGTATGAGGCGTCCCTTGGGAGCTGACTTGTCTTGTGGCATCACCAGCAGGACGTGGTCCCCTGCTTGGCAGAAGCCTTCGGTGATGAGGCGCTCCTCGGTCGGATGTAGAGCTACAATAGCCTTTGTCAGCTCATCTATGCCTTCGCCTGTAAGTGCACTGATAGCTAAGACTTCGCGCTCCAGCAGTGTGCTGAGCGTGGCTTGCAGGGTGGGGTAGTTGGCGATGCGGTCAGCATGTGCCAGAGTGGCAATGATGGGTATCTCTCTCACACGGCACTCCTCGATAAGGCGCTGTTCTATATCGGTGTCTTCATCGGTGAAGAGCACGATGGCGATGTCGGTCTTGTCCAAAACCTTGGTTGTACGTGTCATGCGCTCATAGCCCAGCAGGGTGTCGTCATCAAGTCCTGGAGTATCAATAATGATTGCAGCGCCGAGTCCGTTGAGTTCCATGGCTTTCTGTACAGGGTCTGTTGTCGTTCCACGTATGTCGGATACAATAGAAACGTCCTGTCCTGTGAGCCGGTTTACCAGGGTAGACTTACCGGAATTACAGCGCCCAAAGATGGCTATGTGTACTCGTTCTGAAGAGGGTGACATATTTATTATATATAATACGATTGTCTTTAGCAGATTGAAAGTTTGGTAATTATTTAATGGTCGTTAAAACCTGAAATCTCTTTTCCCTTCCACGATCTCTTGCAGTCGGCGTAGGGTGATTTCTCTGATTTTGTCAGAGGGAATCTCTTGCGTCAAACGATCTATCATCTGCTGACCTGTGGCTTTTACTTCGGGAGAAGCATAATCTTCGAGATACTCAGCAAGGGTCATCAGCGCATTGGGGGCGCAGCAGTTACCTATCTGCCCACTTTTGGCTAGAGCCATAAAGCGGTCGCCGGTGCGACCCTCGCGATAGCATGCGGTACAGAAGCTGGGGATATAGCCTAACTGAAGAAGCCAACCTACAATTTCGTCAAGGGTGCGATTATCCGAGATATCAAACTGTGCCGATTCCTCAGCATCTTCAATGCCCTCGGCATAGCCTCCCACACTGGTTCTTGAGCCACCACTTAGCTGCGATACGCCCACATCAAGCACCAGTTCGCGAGAACGTTTCGATTCGCGTGTGGATACTATCATCCCCGTATAGGGTACGGCCAGACGCAGCACGGCCACGATGCGGCGGAACACTTCATCGGTGACGGCATAGGGAAAGTCTTCGGGTCGGATGTCATCGGCAGAGCGTATGCGAGGCACACTGATAGTATGAGGACCTACGCCAAAGCGTGCTTCGAGATGCTCGGCGTGCATAAGAATGCCCACCACATCGTATCGATAGTTTGAGAGACCGAACAATGCACCTATACCCACGTCATCGATACCTCCGAGCATGGCGCGGTCCATAGCCTCGGTATGGTAGGCCCAGTCGCTTTTGGGCCCCGTGGGGTGCAAGTGCTCATAGGCGGTGTAATCGTAGGTCTCCTCGAAGAGTATATAGGTGCCTATTCCAGCATCCTTCAGCCGACGATAGTTCTCTACCGTGGTGGCGGCAATGTTCACGTTCACACGGCGTATAGCTCCATTCTTGTGGCGGATGGAGTAGATGGTATCTATTGACTCCAGTACATACTCGATGGGACTCAGTTTGGGATGTTCGCCCGTTTCTAATGCCAAACGCTTGTGTCCCATGTCCTGCAAGGCGATGACCTCGCGGCGTATCTCCTCCTGAGTGAGCCGGCGGCGCGGTATATGACGGTTTTGTGCATGGTAGGGACAGTAGACGCAACCGTTTACGCAGTGGTTCGATAAATAGAGTGGGGCAAACATTACGATGCGGTTGCCATAGATGCGCTCCTTAAGGCGGCGAGCGATGCTGTACATGCGTTCCTCCAGCTCCTTGTCGTTCATCTCGATGAGTACGGCAGCCTCGCGGTGTGATATGCCATGCCCCTGTTCGGCCTTGGTCAGAAGTTCTTCTATTAAAGTTCTGTCATCGCGGTGTTTTTGGGCGTACTCTAATGTGGCGCGTATCTCACCATCGTGGATGAATTCCGCAGCGTGCTCCGAATGAACGTTGTATGCAATGTTATTAATCATGATTTTTTTTCATTATGTGTTGAAATCTCCCCTTCCATAGTTTATGTGGTAGCCAATGTTGTTCAGTTCGCTTTTTAATAAGGCAAGGCCCTCCGCAGCTTCACTTCCCCATGTAGCCTTGTTCTCATAGATGGCATATTTAGCTCTGGCATGGAATGGCGATAGGTTGGGCATCACCACATTGGCTCCCGATAATATCCCTTCAATGCGTCCTGCAGGCGACAGGGTTGTAAGTGCTGTGGTGGAGGGAATGAGAGCTTTGGGCAATAGCAGTCTGGCAATGGCGATGGTCGCCAAGGTGAGGGTGAGGTTGCCTGCCGGTTCATGGCCCAACGGAGTAGATCGATGAGGTATGAAGGGGCCTATACCTACCATCTCGGGGCGCATTGTGGCTATCAGTTGAAGGTCTTCTACGAGGTGCTTCACTGTTTGTCCTTTCACCCCAATCATCATGCCTAACCCTATTTGATACCCCGCGCGTTGCAAAGCCTTGGCACATGCGAGACGATGGCTAAGACCTCGGCTGTGCGGATGCAACGAGGCATAGAGCTCTTCATTGGCAGCTTCATGTCGCAGTAGGTATCGATTAGCTCCTGCGTTCTGAAGTTTTTGATATGATGCTTCGCTGCGTTCACCGAGTGAGAGGGTAATTGCTGTATCGGGATATCTGATACGAATCTGGCGTATGAGTGGTATGAGCCATTCGTCGGTATGTGTTACGTCCTCGCCTCCTTGTAGAACAAAGGTTCGAAAACCCAACTGGTGCCCCTGTTTGCAGCATTCCATGATCTCCTCCCGGGTGAGTCGATAACGTTGGGCGGTGCGGTTACTGTGGCGTAGGCCACAATAGAGACAGTCGCATCGGCAGAAACTGGACAATTCAATGAGCCCACGTATATATATGCCAAATCCGAACTGCTTGCGGGCAGTCCGGACGGCTGTGTTACGGAGGTACTGAAAGGTTATGGTGTCATGGGTTGCTTGTTGTAGCAACTGTGCCATTGCTGTCGAGTCAAGTCGATGCTCCGAGGCTAACTGCTCAACCAGTGCTTTCATCTCTTCTTCAGTTCTGCATCGAAAGTCTTCTTTCCATCACCATATGCTGTGTGTACGCTCGGGCCGGAGATACAGCCTCCTTCGCATGCCATGACTTCGATGAATTGTGCAGGCGACTTACCGGTCTTACCGTATGCTTTCAGTAGAGCTACGTTCTTTTTGTTAAGGCCGGCTATTTGCAGTGTGGTGAAGTCGAACTTTCCATTAACAAACTCCTTGACAGCACCGGTGACACCGCCATTCTCGGCAAACCCGTGTGCAGCACGGCACGATGAACAGTCTATAGTATGAATCTGCTCCTTGCCAAGTTCGATGTTCATGCCACCGAGTATGGCATGGATTTCCTCAAAGGTGAGTACATAGTCGACCTTTCCCTCAAGGTCTTCGCGACGGGCTTCCTTGCGCTTGGCGATGCAGGGACCAACAAATACCAGTTTGGCATTGGGATACTTCTCGCGGGCGATGTCAGCGGTGTAGATCATGGGCGAGTAGGTAGAGGAGACGTATTTTTGCAGGTCGGGGGCATGCTTGCGGGTCATCTCGATGTAGGAGGGGCAGCATGAAGTAGTCATAAAGGGTTGACCCTCCTGCATCTTTTCTGCAAACTCGTGTGCCTCGTTTGCTGTTGTCACCTCGGCTCCGCGTGCTACCTCGATGATATCCTTGAAGCCAATGGCTTTGATGGCACCATATACTTGCTCGGTAGGCGCGTTGTATTGCGACAATATGGAGGGAGCTACCATGGCTATCACTTCTTCACCGCGACGTATCGACTGGAGCACATCGAATACCTGGGAGATTTCGAAGATTGCGCCGAAGGGGCAGGCGTTCATGCACTTGCCACAGTAGATACATTTGCTTTCATCGATATGTTCTACGCCAAACTCGTCTTTGGAGATGGCGCCTACGGGGCATGCCTCTTCGCAAGGTACAGGGATGTAGACAATGGCGTGGTAGGGGCAGGCTGCATAGCATTTGCCACAGCTGATACAGTTTAGGGTGTTGATCTTGCCCTGTGATGTCTCGGGGTCAAACTCGATGGCATTCTTGGGACAGGCATGCTCGCATGCACGGGCCTCGCAACCTCGGCAGAGGTTAGTGATGGCGTAGTTGGTGCGCACACATGAGGAGCAGGCCTCGTCGATGACACACATGATGTTATCTTTCATCTGCTTGCGGTCGAGTGCTTTCTTTGCATAGTCAGCGAGTGGTGTCAACTCGTCGGTCTCGTCGGTCATGTCGTACCCCAAGAGGGGTAACGACTTGTACTTCAGTACGGCACGTTTCTTGTGGATACAGCAACGTCCGCTGTGCTTTGAACTGCGTGGTACAAATTCGAGGGGTACTCTATCAATGTCTTCTGTCAATTGGCCCTCGTTCCAAAGGTTTACAAGCTTGGTCAGTAGCTTCTGACGCACGATCATTACATTGTTCTTGATAGCCATCTGTTAGGTCTTTTCTTATTGTGTTTTACTTGGCTTGGCAACAGCAACCGGCAAAAACCCGTTTGGTTGGGTACATACGGTGAGGCAAGTCTCCTTTTCTCGGTCGTCTGTCTCTAGTTTATCGTTTCGCAAAGTTGTTTACATTACTTCACCACGCCCTGTGAGATGAGGTACTCGGCAATCTGTACGGCATTGAGTGCCGCGCCCTTCTTGATCTGGTCGCCCACAATCCAGAAGGTGAGCCCGTTCTCATTGGTGAGGTCCTTGCGGATGCGGCCTACATATACGGGATCCTTGCCTGCGAGGAAGAGGGGCATGGGGTACTCTTTCTCGGCAGGGTTGTCCATCAACACTAAGCCGTCTCCCTTAGCGAAGGCTTCACGTGCCTCGGCAATACTGATAGGGCGCTCTGTCTCTACCCAGATGCTCTCGGAGTGTGAACGCAGGGCGGGCACACGAACGCAAGTGGCACTGACGTTGACATCGGAGTGCATGATCTTCTTGGTTTCGTGATACATCTTCATCTCCTCTTTGGTGTAGCCGTTGTCGGTGAATACATCGATCTGTGGGATGAGGTTGAAGGCGAGCTGGTAGGCAAACTTCTCTACGGTAACAGGTTCATCGGCCAATACCTGGCGATATTGCTCATAGAGCTCGGCCATGGCTGCAGCACCTGCACCACTGGCTGCCTGATAGGTTGATACGTGTACGGTCTTGATGTGTGAGAGCTGCTCGATTGCCTTCAAGGCTACCACCATCTGTATGGTAGTGCAGTTGGGGTTGGCAATGATGCCGCGCGGACGAACGAGGGCATCTTCGGCATTTACTTCGGGTACCACGAGGGGCACGTCCTGATCCATGCGGAAGGCACTGCTGTTGTCAATCATGATGGCTCCGTGCTTGGTGATGGTCTCGGCAAACTCGATAGAAGTGCCGCCACCGGCTGAGGTGAAGGCAATGTCGATGCCCTTGAAGTCATCGTTGTGCTGCAACAGCTTGACGGTGATTTCCTTGCCGCGGAAGGTATATGTGCTGCCAGCACTGCGGGGTGAACCGAACAATACGAGTTCATCGATGGGGAAGTTTCTTTCTTCGAGCACACGGAGGAACTCCTGTCCTACAGCTCCGCTGGCTCCTACAATAGCTACTTTCATTTTACTTTACAAGTTTTTATAAGTTTATGTTTAGTGCCTTCTTCTCTGCCATTTCGATCATCATGAGAAATCTTTTATGGGGTTTCGTGAAACTTGGGTGAGATTTCTCTCTGCACTCGAGATGACAAGACTGCTGCTGTTTTTTGTTTTATTCTTCGTTTTCGTCTTCATTATCGGTACAAAAGTAGATAAAAAACTTGAATGTCACAATATTTATCCCTTATAACCTTCTATGTTAGCGCGTTTCTTTGGTAAAATTGTTATGTAGGTGTAGCAAGCCAATCGTTCCCTAGGGTCGATTATAGGGTGTGAAAAGAGAAAAATGCAATGGTCATATAAGATTTAATAGCTTTTTGTGTACGACTTGACAAACTTTTGTTAACTTTGCGAAGATTAAGATGGTTTGCGGCATGCATTGCGCGTGAAAGAAGTGTGAATCATCTTGATAGTGAGTGAAACCAACCATTACTTTAATATAACATAAGTATTATGCAAAACATTGACAATTTTAGCTTTGCCGGTAAGAAGGCAATTGTTCGCGTGGACTTTAATGTACCCTTGAACGAAGAAGGTAAGATCACTGACGACACCCGTATCCGTGGTGCTCTTCCCACCTTAAAAAAAGTGTTGGCTGAGGGTGGCGCGCTCATCATTATGTCGCACATGGGCAAGCCTAAAGGTAAGGTGAACGCAAAATTCTCGCTCAGCCAGATCGTTGATGCAGTATCTGAGAAGCTCGGTGTACCCGTACAGTTTGCTCCGGATTGCGCTAAAGCTTCCGAGGCTGCTGCTGCACTGAAGTCTGGTGAGGTGCTCTTGCTCGAGAACCTCCGCTTCTATCCCGAAGAGGAGGGCAAACCCGTTGGTATCGACAAGGCTGATCCCGCTTACGAGGAGGCCAAGAAGGCTATGAAGGTTTCGCAAAAGGAGTTTGCCAAGACGCTTGCTTCATATGCTGACTGCTACATCAACGATGCTTTTGGCACAGCTCACCGCAAGCACGCTTCTACTGCCGTTATTGCTGATTATTTCGATGCAGACAACAAAATGCTCGGCTACCTCATGCAAAAGGAGGTTCAGGCTGTAGACAATATCCTCAAGGATATCAAGCGTCCCTTTACCGCTATCATGGGTGGTTCTAAGGTGTCAACAAAGATTGGTATCATCGAGAACCTCATGGACAAGGTGGACAATCTTATCCTCTGTGGTGGTATGACCTATACGTTCGCTAAGGCTCAGGGCGGTCATATCGGTAACTCTATTGTTGAGGACGACAAGTTGCAGTTGGCTCTCGACATCATCGCTCAGGCTAAGGCCAAGGGTGTGAACCTCGTACTCGGTACCGATTGTGTAGCTGCCGATGCATTCTCTAACGAGGCTAACACACAGGTTGTTCCTGCCAACGCTATTCCCGAGGGTTGGGAAGGTCTCGATGCAGGTCCTGAAACTCAAAAGGCATTTGCTGCTGCTATCGAAGATGCCAAGACCATCCTTTGGAATGGTCCTGCAGGTGTATTCGAGTTTGACAACTTCACCGCAGGTTCGCGTGCTATTGCCGAGGCTATTGCCAAGGCTACCGCTAATGGTGCATTCTCACTCATCGGTGGTGGCGACTCTGTAGCTTGCATCAACAAGTTTGGTATGGCTGATCGGGTATCTTATATCTCTACTGGTGGTGGTGCTCTGCTTGAGGCTATCGAGGGTAAAGTGTTGCCGGGTGTAGCAGCTATTCAAGGCTAAGTTTTATTCATGACATATTTATAAAGGAATGTTGGGAGCCTTTACGGAGACTCCCAACTTCAATAATTAAGAATAGTGTATGAGCAAGAAAGTGTTTGTGTCGGGTTGTTATGATATGTTGCATAGTGGCCATGTGGCTTTTTTCAAGGAAGCCTCACAGTATGGTGACCTATACGTAGGTATAGGCTCTGATGCTACTATTAAAGAACTGAAATCACGTAAAACTGTCAATTCCGAATTGGAGCGACTGTATATGGTAAAGGCTATCCGTTATGTAAAAGATGCCTATATCAATCGGGGTAGTGGAATGATGGACTTTGTTGATACGGTAGATATGGTGAAGCCGGATATCTTTGTTGTGAACGAGGATGGTGGTAGCGAGACAAAACGTCGTTTCTGCGAAGAGCGCGGCATAGAATATGTAGTGCTACAGCGTGTGCCTGATGCGGGATTAGAGGCACGTTCCACAACTTCAATACGTAACAGTGTGAAGTGTCAGCTCCCTTATCGTCTTGATTTGGCCGGAACATGGATTGACCAACCCTACGTGTCGTGTTTCGGTGCAGGTTGGGCGCTTACCATCTCGTTAGAGCCTACAATCGAGTTTATGGAACGTGGTGGTATGAGTACCTCTACACGTAATGCGGCCAAGAAAATATGGCCCTATCAATTGCCTAACGACAATAGTGAGACTTTGGCCAAAATGCTCTTCTGCTTCGAGAATGACCCCACTCGCCAAGGGCATGTGAGTGGAGCGCAGGATGCTATAGGTATATGTATGCCAGGCCTCAATCGTCATTATTATAATAACAATTACTGGCCCGAGAAGATAGAAAGCTGTCTTGACGAGGATATACTCGTATGGCTCGAGGCACATCTCTGCATGATACCCATGTTCCCGAGAAGAGAGGGCGTGTCAGTGGTGGCAGGAAAGCAAATTACTCCTGAGGGAGTAAAGAAGCTATCAGGTGCAGCCGATGCCTGCTGGGTGGCTATAATGAACCGTGACCTTGAGGCCTTTGCACGTGCATTCCAGTCATCATTTGATGCACAGATAGCCATGTTCCCCTCTATGATGCAGCCTGGTGTTCAGGAATACATAGATCTCTATCGTGACAAAGCTATGGCGTGGAAAATGTCTGGTGCTGGTGGCGGCGGTTATCTTGCATTGGTTTGTCGTAGCGAGGAGGATATGCCTGTCGAGGCTATACGTATCAAGATACGCCGTCCAGGGCTTTAGAATCTTTTGAAACGTTATCATGTAATAAATGAAAAAGTTATTCTTGACAGCAGTGACACTGCTTGCCGCCATCACGAGCGGTATGGCGTGTACGAACCTTATCGTAGGTAAGGCCGCATCGGCTGATGGGTCTGTTATCGTGAGTTATTCGGCCGACTCGTACGGCATGTTTGGCTACCTTTGCCACTATCCCGCTGGTGTACATGCCGAGGGTACAGTGCGTGAGGTGTATGACTGGGACTCGGGCAAGTTCCTGGGACGCATTCCCGAGGCTCCGCAGACCTATAATGTGGTGGGCAACATCAACGAGCATCAGCTCACTATCGCCGAGACCACTTTCGGCGGACGTGAGGAACTGGTCAACCCCGAGGGTATCATCGACTACGGTAGCCTTATCTACATCGCTCTGCAGCGCTCGAAGACCGCTCGCGAGGCTATCGACGTGATGACTTCGCTCGTGGAGGAGTACGGATACTACAGTAGCGGTGAAAGCTTCACCATTGCCGAC
>JAFQLT010000094.1 GCA_017396545.1 Bacteroidaceae bacterium
GATTCAGCGCTGTGGCTATCGACCTGTAGCAGCATTTGTCTTACCTGATGATTGCTGGATTACCAATTACTACATTCCGCAACGGCAAGCACAGGAGATGTTTCTGAACAAATATCCCGACAATGAAGTTGCCGCCAACCTTGTGGCCAACCAACGACACGAAGCTGAACTATACAACAAATACAAAGAACATTACGGCTATGTATTCTTCATAGCCCAAAAGGTTGTATAAGGACAAGGCATAAGTCCCCAAAATCGCACTTGCCTTCTCTGAAAAAGGGCTGTCCCATTTCAGAAAAAGGCACATGCCTTTTCTAAAAATCGCATAGCCCATTTTTCACAAAGGGCTATGCGTTTTTCTCGTAGGCTCGACAAATATTTTCTGCAGGTGCATAGCATTTTTCTGTAGGTGCGTTACAAAATTTGTGCAGTTGTACCAAGTTTGGTACATACATGTACCGCGAGCGGTGCATGCATGTAAATGGATTTTCTATTAAGTGAAAAATATTTTGTACTTAGTACGAGCAAAACAGTGCTTACTACTATCTATGAAATTCTGCCAACACCCCTTGGCAAGAAAATTGAAAATCGAGAATTGAAAATTGAAAATTGAAAAAGAAAACCGTCATTCTCTGATATTCAACACGTCACTGCATTCTTAGGGGCGAAATCCGAAACGTCAGAAGCTCGAAAACCCTATATATAGGAATTTTCATTTTTGGCCTGGCAGAGTGCATTGGAGTTGTTCGGAATGCAAGATCGTACAGGCTTCGCGCCATGCCGGTGTACGAAAATCCATAGAACTCTGCCAATGCCAGGCCAAAAATAAAAAATCTATACACCGCATTTTTAGTGGCAAAAACGGGAATGGCCACTGGGGCGAAATGCAATGCGCTGTTTATCAAAATAAGAGAGATTACGCTCAGGTGTCACCACAACAACGCTTCTATTTCCTGCCAAGGGGCCTTGGCAATACCTATGCCTCCTATTTACGAATAATAAAAATCACTTCTCTGCTCGCATCAAACCGCCTTGCTTTATCTCCTTCCAATACAAAACTTGCATATTCAAAACTCTATTAGAAAGTGTAGTGAGGATGAATGTCTCTGCAAATGTCTCTCTACGCGTTGTGTCTTAAGCAAAAAGTAACGCATATCTCTTGTTTTTCAGAATAATTTACTAATTTTGCAGCATCCGAGGGGAGAAATCCTCGGGTCAAGAATGCGTTTCTTGCTTTATCCCTAATAAGGAAATCGCCAATTTTCACAAGCAGAGGGATGAGGACAATGTGACGCTCATTCTGTTTGTATATTACCGTGTACGGCCCATGCTGTACCTCACAAGGTATATACGACAGCGTGGGGTATTTGTTTCTCAGTTCATTTCTGCACGGTGTTTGGCGATACCGCTTATTAGATGAGCGCGACAAGTCTCTACGCTTTTCTTGTATAGTATGAGCAAACACCATTTATGAATTGCTGATTTCGGGAGGCTTGCAGGCAACAAAAAACGACAATGTTATGAACAAGAAAGTTCTGATGGCCGCTCTTCTCTCTGTAGTATGTGCAGCCGGTGCTATGGCACAAAAGACCAATCAAGTAATCAGTCTAAAAGAGACACAGGCGCGTCTGTTGGACGTGATGTCCAACGCCTACGTGAGACCGCTCACCGTGGAGCTGAAGGTGGATAACTCGAAAGGACGAATCCGTGACAAATGGGAACTTACGGGAGCAGAGTTGATAGACTTGGGTGTAATCACAGCAAATGGCACCATCGACCTGTCAAACCTTAGAAGTTATGGCGTGTACAAGTCTGCAGAGAAACATAATTGCGATGTTATTGTTGCTGCCACGTTCAATTTCGAGACAGCTGATTTGAAGAATGGTGGCGTACTTGAAGTTGTAGGATTCCCTGCCAACTTCATCAACTGGAAGACGGCCGAGGATAGCGACCTCGAATGGATACGAATGGAAAAGGTGCAGACCACATCGGAGCGTGACAAGTTGAATGCGATAGTGAAATAATACGCCTCTATTATAATTTGAATATATATGAAGAAGTATCTGTTTGCCACATTGATGGCAGTGATGGGCGTATGTGCCCAAGCACAAATTGTATCGTCAAGCAGTTCGCGTGTGATACGTTTCGTAGACGAGAAGCCCGCTGAGCCTTTTAAGCCCACCCGTTATGTAAAAGGAGGGTTTTCCGTGTTGAATTTCATCAGTGAGAATGATGACTGGATGTCTCCATCATACTATTCACTTACTGGGTATAATTTGGTATTCGGCTATGACAAACCTTTCTTTCAAGACAAGACAGATGCACCACTAAGAGGATGTATCTCCTGGGGTATTGAGGCAGGTTTGTCATCACGAGGTACTGGGATAGATTTGAGTGGCGACTACGAGCTTAGCGGAGACGACTGCGTTGAGGTATTAAAACACAGCTTGATTGTCAACCCTAAATTAACGTTTAAGATTGGCAGTCCTAAGTTCTCCTGGTACTATGATCTTGGTGCATTCGTGAGATTTGACTATGCAACAGGCATTGATGCCGGGTATGATGATCTGGAAACACTTTTCCAAGAGTGGACTGAAGACCAAAACGTGGATGCAGGCCTTAGCTTAGGAACAGGATTTTGGATCAACCGTTTTGAAATTGGCTTCGGCGTACTCTTTGGATTCTCACCATTGTTCAGTACGGGAACCGAAAACGAGATTGAAGGCATGACCATATCTCCCCAATTCCACATCGGATGGGCTTTCTAAAGACATAGTTTGCAATGAGGAAATTTTTATTTGTAATGATGACGGTGCTTGCATGCTTCGACATGCAAGCCCAAATCGTATCGTCAAGCAGTTCGCGTGTGATACGTATTGTGGAAGAGAAACCAGAGAAGCCGATAGTTCCATTTGAGACCAAACACTATATAAAGGGCGGGGCGAACGTGAATCAGTTATATACCGTGGGACACGGAGATATCTTGCTTGACTGTGCACCCGAACTTCCAGGTTTTCACCTGATGTATGGAATGGAAAAACCCTTTGCACAGGCACGATGGGCTTGCCTATACTGGGGCTTTGAGGCTGGAGGTACAATGGGGGCCTTTTCACTGTATGGGGACGACTTTTATGAATTTGCAGATTACCAAGGAAACAGATGGCTTGATATTGAGGAAATCTGTAGGTTTGGAGTCCAAATTACGCCCAAAATAGGATTTAAAGTGGGGTCTCCTGCTAAAAAAGTGTCATTTGATGTCGAAGTAGGGCTATATGCCAACTACAACATCGGAAGCACTTATGCTGCTCACAGACAGAATTCACCTGAAGAATCAGAGACGAGTGAACTGCTGATGAATGCTCTTTTCAACGGATGGAATAACTTTGAAAGTGGCGTTCTTGCTGGAATTGGTTATTGGATAGGACCGATTTATTTGGGTGCCCGATATTCCATAGGTCTAACTTCCCCTTTTGCTGGTATGGATAAGGAACCGATAGAAGGATATTATATGCCTGCAGCTTACGATACTTACACCAATGCAACCCACCACAATGTATACATAAGTCTCGGTATTGCTTTCTAAAAACAAGTTTACTTGTGAGAATAACATTTTAACAGTTATTCAAGGGGGATCGGGTAGGAGAGAGCGAAAGTGTTCTTGCCTGCTCGATTCATTTATGCTGCCCATTGGCTCTTCTGCTAAGAAGATTGGAACTTAGCTTTGGTAGAACGTCGTCCTTGCAATCTTTCTTATTCAGTTCCAAAACTGACAAAAGACACAGGTGTAGGATGCTGGCGTTAAATGTGAAATGGTAACACTCTGTTTCAGAAGTTGAAAGTGACTTTCAACTTTTATATATTGTATGTAAACCTAACCTTTTGGATTTTTTTTGCTTACTAATCGAGTACACTACTATCTTTACCATTCATAATGGGGCGATAATTCACGTTGATTTAGAAACATATTCTAATCGACTACAGATATATAAATAAAAGTGCAAAACGCCAAATCTCCAGCCCTACTCGCACTGCTTGTAGAGCTCGTTGAGCGAGAGGCGGGGAAGGCCCAGCGCCACAGCCCTGTCGAGGTCGGCCTTGGCTGCTGTGCGCCGCTTCATCTTCAGGTACAGCTCGGCACGGGCTACATAGAGCTCGGCATCGGCGGGCTGCAGGGCAATGGCGCCCTCAAGGTCGAGCAAGGCGAGGTCGTAGAGGTGACGCTCGATGAGCACGTTGGCCCTTGCCTGCAGGTAGGTGGCATTATCGGGGTGGCGCTCTACAAGCGCGGTGAGTTGTAGCTCGGCGGCTTGCAGGCGTCCCTCGCGCTGGTCGAGCAGGGCGAGGCCGAGGAGGCCGTTCTCATGGTTGGGCTGCAGGGTCAGCAGGCGCTTGTAGTCGGCGCGGGCAGCGGCATACTCGCGCCGACCCGTGTAGATGAATGCGCGGTAGTAGAGTGCCTCGGCATGGTCGGCCTGCTTGTCGAGCGCGTTGCAGAGGTCGGTATATGCCTTGTCGTCGTTGCCCAAGGTCATGTAGGCCAAGGCACGGTTCATAAGGGCAGAGACATCGAGGGGAGAGTACCCCAATGCCTTGGTATACGAGTCGATAGCCTCGTGCACCTTGCCCCGACGGCGCTGCACGGTGCCCAGATTGGTGAGCAGCATCACATTCTGCTTGCTGGCGGGGGCGGCCTCCACGGCATGTCGGAAGCACTCCTCGGCCTGCGCCAAGCTGTCCTGCTCCATATAGGCATAGGCACGGCTTGCCCACTCGCCCTGCGACTGGGCGGTGGCCTCGGGAGCTGCCACGCAAAGCAGGATGGCGGGCAGGATGAGGCGGTGGAGGTATGGCTTGTGATTCATACTGCAAAGGTATCTCAAAACTTTGTAATAGGCAAATGCCGCAGGGGCGATAATGGGACGTATGTGTGTGATATACAACTGTTAAATATGCGAGTGCAGTTTGCAATAATTAGGATATTTCAATATTTGTTTGTACCTTTGCAAATTGTTTTGGCTCGGCATGTGCCTAAACCGCTTGAAGTGCCGGGGGAATGATAGTGTAATTGGTTGGATTATAAAACTTACGCATACGGAATGAATAAAAGATTGTTGATGGCCGTTCTCGGGCTGGTGATGACTTGTGGCACGTTGCTTGCGCAGAGCTTCACCGTACAGGGTACGGTCATATCCAAGGAGGATGGCGAGCCGTTGATCGGTGTGGCCGTTCGCCAATTGGAGAATCCGAACAATGGTGTGATTACAGATTTTGATGGCAATTACTCCATTAAGATAGTCGGTAAGGAGGCTACGTTGAGTTTTACCTACGTTGGTATGCAGGAGCAACAGCACAAGGTGAATGCCAAGACGGGAAAGCTTGATGTGGAGATGCTCTCCGATGCACAGTTGATGGAAGAGGTGGTCGTGGTGGCCTATGGTGTGAGAAAGAAAGGTACGGTTGCCGGTTCGGTGTCGATGGTGAAGGCCGACAAGATAGCCGAGGTGCCCGCAGCCGGTTTCGACCAGGCATTGCAGGGGCAGACGGCGGGTCTTACGGTGCTCTCCAGCTCGGGTGAACCCTCTAAGGCCGCTACCTTCCAGATTCGCGGTACCAACTCCATCAACTCGGGTACGGCACCGCTCTTCATCCTTGACGGTGTGCCCATCTCCAGCTCGGACTTCAATACCATCAGCCCGAACGACATCGAATCGGTGTCGGTGCTGAAGGATGCCTCGTCGACCTCGATCTATGGTGCCCGTGCGGCTAATGGCGTGGTTGTGATTACCACCAAGCGCGGCACGCAGATGGAAAAACCTAAGGTGACAGTACGTTCGCAGGTGGGCTTCTCGCAACTTGCCAGCTCCAAGGAGTGGATGCTGATGAATACCGAGGAGCGCATCGAGTTTGAGAAAGAGCTCAAGCTTGACAAGGGGCAGGACTATGACCTGCTGCGCCAGACTGACATCAACTGGCAGAAGGCCATCTTCAACAACCGCGCTTTGCTGCAGAACTACGACTTCTCGGTGAGCCGTGCTACGGAGCGGATGAACTACTTCGTGTCGGGAAACTTCTACGATCAGGATGGTATCGCCATGGGCTCTACCTTCCGTCGCTATTCGCTGCGCAGCAATGCTGATGTGAAGACGGGCGAATGGCTCAAGATGGGTACCAATACGATGATGACCTACGAAGAGGTGCAGCAGGCCGACGAGGGCGACTACACGCTGTATACCCCCATCTCGGCAAGCCGTTTCATGCTTCCCTACTGGAACCCCTACAGGAAGGACGGCAGCATCGCCTCGTCAAAGGATGGCTCGTGGACCGGTACCACGCAGAACCCTATCGAATGGATGGAGACCAACCCGCAACTGATGAAGAAATATAAGTTGCTGAGTACCGTATATGCCGAGGCTACTCCCGTGAAGAATCTCGTGCTACGCTCGCAACTCGGTGTGGACTTCTCGCTATCGACTACCGACGTGAAGTCGCTGCCCAGCTTCCCCGGCAACAACGGTATCGGTTCGGCGGCCAATGCTACGGGCAACACCCTGCAGCTCACGGCAACCAATACGGCCAACTATAAGTTCAACATCGACCATGTGCACGACTTCACCTTCCTGCTCGGACAGGAGGGCGTGAACTATCGCTCCGAGAGCTTTCAGGTGGTGACACGCGGACAGAACAACGACTTCCTCACCACCCTGTCGAATGGTACGATGGCCACATCGTGGGCCAACGGCTACTCGAGCTACAGCTACCTGTCGTTCTTCGGGCGTGGCGAGTATAACTACATGGACAAGTATTATGCCGACTTCTCGTTGCGTACCGATGCATCGTCACGTTTCGGTAAGAATGGCCGCTGGGCCAGCTTCTGGTCGGTGGGTATGATGTGGAACGTGCTGAAAGAAAAGTTTATGCGTCCATACACTTGGGTCACCAATGCACAGGTGGCACTCAGCACGGGTACGTCAGGTAACTCGTCGATTCCCAACTACGACCACTTGGAACTCGTGGGGGGCGGCTATATATATAACGGTGAGTCGGGTATCGCACCGTCAAGTGAGGGTAATCCGAACCTCAGTTGGGAGCAACTATGGAGCAGCAATCTTGCCTTTCACCTCGGTTTCTGGCACCGGCTCAACGTGGATGTGGAGTTGTATAACAAGAAGACCACCGACATGCTGATGCTTGTGCCGCAATCGTATGCCAACAATGGTTTCGGGCAGCGCTGGGACAACGTGGGGGCCATGGTGAATCGTGGTGTGGAGATGTCGGTCAACTATGATGTCATCCGCACCGAGAAGTTCGTATGGAACATCAACGGTAACGCATCGTATAACCACAACGAGATAACCGAACTGTACAATGGCCTGGACGAGTACGAAATGTCCGGCACCTCCACCAAGCTGGTGGTAGGGCACCCCGTGGGCGAGTTCTATATCAACCGCTACGCTGGCGTCAACCCCGCCAACGGTGATGCGCTCTGGTACGACAAGGAGGGCAATATCACTACCGAGTTCCGCGAGTCGGACAAGGTGCTGGTGGGCAAGAGCTACATGGCACCCTGGCAGGGCGGCTTCGGCACCTCCGTATCGTGGAGAGGAGTGAGCCTGAGCACACAGTTTGCCTGGGTGGCCGACCGCTGGATGTTCAACAACGACCGCTTTTTCGAGGAGAGCAACGGACTCTATACGGTGTATAACCAGTCGAAGCGCTTGCTTTACGACCGTTGGAAAAAACCGGGTGATGTCACCGATATCCCCCGTTATGGTGTGACACCACAGATGGACTCGCGCTTCCTTGAGGATGCTTCGTTCCTCCGTATGAAGAACCTGATGCTCAGCTACACCTTCCAGCCGAAGACCTTGGCTAAGATGAAGGGCATTAGTGGCGCACGTGCCTACGTGCAGGGGCAGAACCTCTTCACTTTCACGAAGTTTAGCGGCATCGACCCCGAATCAAACAGCAATGTGTATGCGGCACAATACCCTATGTCGCGCCAGTTCTCGGTGGGTCTTGAACTGACTTTCTAATATATGTGTAGATGAAGGTAGATTGTCTTGATACAGTGTCATTCTGAACGTAGTGAAGAATCTCTTCTGAGACTTTGCGAGATCCTTGCTTTCAGCCCCTTCAGGCGGCGACCTAAAGGTTCACGTTGCTCAGGATGACAATAACAAAACGAATTATGATCAGAAAAATAAAAACATCCTTGTTCATTGCGCTCAGCGTGTGTATGCTGACGTCTTGTCTCGATAAGTATCCGCAGGACGAAATCCCTGCCAACCGGGCCATCACTACCATTGACGAAGCCAACCAGGCAGTCATCGGTATCTACAATGCCTGGCTCAGCGGTGCGCTCTATAGTGGTTACCTTACCCTGCTCCCCGACCTGCAGGCCGACCTCGCCTATGCCGTCAATGGATACACCAACACCTACGGTGACATCTGGCGTTGGGACATCTTGGCCACCAACTCGCAAATCACTTCCGTATATGGTGCGCTCTATGATGTCATCGGCCGATGCAACTTCCTGCTGCATCATGTGGATAAGGTGCGCGAGAACATCTATACAGATGAGGACTTCGACCGTTTGGAACAGTATCAAGGTGAAGCCTACTTTGCCCGCGCCTTGGCCTACTCAGAACTTATCAAACTCTTCTGTAAGGCTTACGATAGCGATGAAGAGGCGGCCGAGGAACTTGGTGTAGTGCTCAGGAAGGAGTATTACAGTGAAGAACCGATTGTGCGTGCTTCACTCAAAGATTCATACGCTTTTGTTATTGAGGACCTCAAGAGGGCTGAGGATTATCTGCAACTGAGCGAAGAGGAGGAGAAGGATGCCAGCCTCACCTTCTACAGCAGTCCTTACTTCAGTATATATACGGTGTACGCGTTGCGCGCGCGTGTAGCCCTCTATATGAAGGACTATGACAATGCCATCACGTACTCAACGTTGCTGATTGATGCGAAAAACCGTTTCGCATTGTCGAGCGCAAGCGAGGTAAACGAAACCTTCAATATGACTTTATATGACTACATGTGGAGTTACAACCTCTCTACCGAGAGCATCTGGCAGGTGGGATTCACCGAGACTGCTTATGGTGGTGCCTTGGGTTCGGTGTTCTTCAACTTTGACGGAATGTCATACAAACCCGATTACGTTCCTGCACAGTGGGTGCTTGAACTATATGCCCCTAATGACATGCGTTACAATTCGTTTTTCTACGAAATGACTACGGGACATAGCCATGGACTTACCTGGCCTTTGCTCTTAAAGTACTATGGCAATCCGGATTACGCTCGGTTGAATATGTTCCACATTTGTGAGCCGCAGGTATTCCGCCTTTCCGAACAGTACCTCATCCGTGCCGAAGCTTACGCCCAGAAGGGTAACTACTCCAATGCATCGAAGGATATTACCGAACTGCGCAAGGCACGCTATATCTCGGGATACACCACCTCGCTCACCGAGAAGAATGCGATGGAGGTCATCGAAGAGGAGCGTGTGAAGGAACTCTACATGGAGGGCTTCCGCCTGCAAGACCTCAAGCGCTGGCACAAGGGCTTTGAGCGCAAGCCACAGGAACAGTCGCTCGCCAATGGCAGCAGCCTCAAGGTAGAGGCCGATAATCCGCTCTTTGTCTGGCCTATCCCCCAGCATGAGATAGAGTCACCGGGTGCTGATATCGAACCAAACGAAAGTAACAAGTAACAGGAGGAACAACGTATGAACAAGAATATATTGCTCGGAGCAATCCTATCGTTGGCTTTGTTTGCCGGCCTCACCAGTTGTGAGGAGGAGCGCACGGTATACAACGGTCCACAGTACATCATGTTTGCCGATACCCTTTCGGTGTTGGGCGTAGAGAATAGCGAAGAATATTTTGATATTCGTATTGCAGCCACCAAGGCTGTAGAAAAAGATTACACCTTGGCTGTAGAGGTCATTGACAGTAGTGCTGTCGAAGGTGTACATTACACTATCGAGTCGAACACCGTAACTATCAAAGCCGGTCAGTTGGCTACGAGTGTACGCATCCGCGCCAATTACGAGAGTCTTGCCATTGGTGAAGACCCCGTAGCATTCAGACTGCGCTTGGTTACCGATGAGGAGACCCATTGGAATCTTTATGGAGACAAGGGGCTGGAGACCAAGGTGATGTTGCAGAAGATTTGTCCGTTCGACGTGAATGCCTTCAGTGGCTATGCCATGGTGACCTCAACTTTCCTGTACGACTATGTGGGGAGTTATAATCGTCTCATAAAGACCGAAGTGGACCCCACGAAAAAGAATACCATCATCCTTCGCGATTATCTTTATGATGGATATGATGTCAAGGTGCGTTTCACTACCGACGACATGCTCAATCCGCTCATTGAGATGGACGATCAGCCTATGGCCAGCACCGGTGAGGCGTTTGGCACCATCTATGGTGATGGTATGCTCCACATCTATCAGCCTTCGTCGATGGTCAGCTACTACAGCTCATGTGAGAAGTTCATCCTCCAGTATATGACTGTCTGGGTACCCGGAATGGCAGCCGGAACCAATACGGTGGGTACCTTTATTAACGCAGTGGAGTGGATCAGTGACGATGAGGCCCGCATACTTAAAGGGCAAGGATACTAATGAAAACGATGACTATGAAAGATAAGAATAAGTACGTTGGACTGCTCTTGTGCATGTTCGCACTGGCTCCATGGATGTTTGGTGCATGTGATGACAAATTGGGTGGCGACACTACCACCTCGATAGAGTTCCCTACCGATACGCTGAACAAGGTGGTCAGCCCGGGCGATACGGTTGCCGTAGAGTTCAATGCTGCTACCAACTGGAAGGTTGTTTCCAACAGGAACTGGTGTGTGACAGCAGATGGTTATATGGATGCTGCCGGTAAAAGCGGTAAGCATACTGTCCTATTCATTATCAATGATAAAGGGCATGGCTTTGTTGAAGATATGGCTGAGGTAACACTTTGGATGGGCAACGAGAACCAAGTTATCGCCAATATTACCCGTAGGGCCAAAGGTTACTTTATGGAACTTTGCAATAGCGACAGTAGTCTGTATGCCGTAGGCGAGTCAATGACATTGGGCACGTCGGGAGTCCTGGAGTTGAATGTAAATACCAACATAGCCCTTGACCAACTGCGTTTGAGTACTCCGGCATGGATTAGGCCGAAGCGCGATGGAAAGGCTATTACCCTTGAGGTGGTGAAGGATTCCTTGAGATATTCCATCAATCACCCGACCGATTCGTTCACCCTGTTCAAGAGTGATAATGCTTTCAAACAGAGCTATCATGTGCAATATGTAGGCATGGATAGCAGAGAACTGCGCATCAATCCAGAGATAGAGGGCACACTCGTCGTGTCGCGAGATGCCAAGCAGTGCCATGTGGGGAGTACGGAATACACGGCTCCGATAGCCTTCACGGTGGAAGCCTTGAACAACGGATATGAACTCTTGTCCATGACTTATGATAGGGATAAGGGGTACGCGATTATCCCTGCAAGCGATTGTTGGTTTGCTGTGAAGGATGACCATTGCGGCAACATCAGTCTTGCCTTTGCTGAAGAGAATCAGAGTAATGAGCGGAGAGCTTGTCTGTTGGCACTTCCTCATGTCATAGTCGATAGCTTGGCCGGATGTTCTGAGGGCTATGATGTGGCCGTTGTTGATTTCCTTTTGGAAGAATTGGATGGAAGAAAAGAGATGAAGCAGGATGCACAGCAGTTCTGCCTTGTCGAGATGATGCAAGAAAAGGCACTTGACTGGACGGTTACGATTTCTCCTGAGGCACGATGGAACCTGAGAGTATCTTCTGACGGAACAATCTATAGCGATGCTATCAGAGGAGATACTTGTGATGCACCCGTAAAGACTCTTGTTACAGGCTCTTATCGACTGATATGTGCAAGCTATAACAACACTACGGGATGCGCTGTCATGGAAATGGAGGACAGTTGGCTTGAGGTTACAGACAACAAACTGGATAGTTTAGAGGTACGCTTCAAGGCAAATGATGGCAATGAGCGTATTCTGTTCCTCTTTGCATTGCCTTTGCCCCTTGTGGAGAGTTTGGATCCTGAGTCTGAAGCATTCCATGCTAATCTTTCGGGCGAACTGTTCGAAGAGATTGAAGGACTGCTCCAAGTAAAGACCAGTGCCGAGCAGTATATGATAGCGAAATTTACGCAGGAAGCCGATGAAGAAAACTCCATGAGAGTGTTCGATAAAGAGTTCAAGGGTATAGAGGTCGTGAAAGAGACCGACCAGGAATGGCTGGATATTGCGGCTGCGAAAGGAGTTGCTCCCAACAAGGTGTTCAGATGCAGCATGGAGTTCGGCTTCTCTTATACAATCAATCCATTGATTCCCATCAGTGTATGGGATACGGGTAATGAGGCCAATAACGATCGAATGGAGGTCTATGGCAAGAGTGGTAAGAAGTATGTGTCGGGTAAAGATAATGATTACGAAGAAGACCACGTCATTATGGATGAGATAGAAGGAAGTAATTATATGCTTGTTACTTTTACAGCTAACTATAAGAATATAAAGGAGGACCTTATCATCTATTTTGTAGATAACGATACGAATTATTTGAAGGCTTTGGTCGTTACTTGCCTCTAACAAACGAAACAGATTATGAACCGTTATATGAAATTTTCATTATTCAGTAAGAACGTCGCAACCCTGTTGCTTGCGGTATGTGCCTTGGTCGGCTTCACTGGTTGCGCGGAGCAGGAGGACGAACTGACTGTAGAGTATGGCTATGTGCAGTTCAAGCTTTACAAGAATGATAGTGCGCCCAAGCAGGCAGCTCCTACTCGTAGCGATGAGTCTGTGCAGTCGTTGGACTACCTGTCCGATGTTCGTAAGGTTAAGGTGAGCCTACGACGTAGTAGCTCTATCATAGAGCAGACCCTTGTGCTTCATGCCTATAACGACGAGACGGCAGCATATGGAATGCGTAGCGATAAGTTGAGACTTCTGGCCGGTGAGTACGAGCTTATGGGGTATACTTTATTTGACAAGTTGGACAATGAAGTGCCTGGTTATGGTTATAATGTCTCATCGAAGATAACTATCATCCCTGATGGATTGGTATACTGTGACCTCTCAGCCGAGGTCTCTCCACGGGGTAAGGCTGCGTTCCGTTTGGTCAAGTCGGAGAACTTTGTGAACCCTCTTACCCGTTCGGGAGATACGGGTGCTTATCCATTCAGTAGCATCAAGGCTGTGAGCTTCACCTTATATAATGGGACGCTGGGCGAGGAGGTGAAGATTGAGCATGTAGCAGTCAGCCTTGAGGAGGGCTTCCACGATGGGCACACCATAGACCCCGAGTATGCTGTCGATACTGACGGCACGCTGTTCAATGCCCAGACTACCTCGTTTGTCGTTGATACCGTAGTATGGCTCAAGGCCGGTGAATATACGGTAAGCAGCTATACTACTTACTCGGATAAGAAAGCCAAGAAAATGCTCGAGCATGTGGATGATATAAAGAATGCTCAATCGTTTGAGGTGCGTGACAATGAGTTTACAGACTCTGTTGCCATTACGATCCAACTGAGTGAGACTGCCGAGCATATTAAGGACTATTTTGCTCTGCGCGAGATTTGGCTTGCTCTCGATGGCCCCCATTGGAGTTACTATGGTGAGGCTGAGGCTCCTGGATGTAATTGGGACTTCAACAAAGACCTTGATATGTGGGGGCAGCAACCGGGTGTTACACTTGATGGTGATGGCCGTGTAGAGGCTTTGTCAGTGGCAGGCATGGGTGCACGTGGTTATGTGCCCGATGCCATTGGACAGCTCACTAAGCTTGCTGTGCTCTCCTTGGGTACGCACGATGAGTTGTTGGGTGGTTTCGACCCCGAAGCATCCATCGAAGCAAGGCGTATGAGCTACCATGACAAGTTTCTCAAACGTGATGTGCGTGAAGGGCTCTCCGATATTCTGCGTGAGGGTGTCAATCGTGACGGTGTACAACCAGCTATTCATCCGAGCAGCCGTATCAACCTGAAGGATGTACAGTTTGGTAAGCTCACCAACCGTATTGACAGTATCTCACGGGCAATCATGCGTCTGACTGAGTTGCAACAGCTCTACGTTGCCAATTCACCTATCACCACCGACAACTTCTTTGTAGACATAAAGCCCGAGTCGGACTTCTATGATGAAAAGGATGAGTTGAGCTGGAAGAATCTGACCGCGCTGACCGATGTGGAGATATACAACTGTCCTAACCTGACATCGCTCCCCATGGAGATGTTTGGTAAAGATGGTCTGCCCGAGCTACAGTCGCTCAACATCGCTTGCAACAGCGGTATCAGTGCCGACACATTGCGCCAGAACTGGACCGACATCTGCAACGGAAGCAGTGGCGACCGTCTACAGATTCTCTACATGGGCTTCAATAAGTTGGAGGAGTTCCCCGAATCGGCTGACCTGAAGAAGATGGTGAAGTTGGGAATGCTTGACTGTACCAACAACCGAATCCATACTCTCCATCCGTTCGGCAAGAACATCAACCTTACGAAAGTTTATCTCGACAATAACAAGATAGAAAAGATCCCAGGCGAGTTGGACAAGGATGGTAACAAGTACTTCTTCGGCTACTTCGATGTGGAGTTGTTCTCTTGTACCTATAACCAACTGACCGAGGTCCCCGACATTTTCAATGCCAAGTCCATCAATGTAATGGGTTCGGTAGACTTTTCCTACAACAAGATCAAGGGCTTTGAGAATGGTGACAATCACCATGGTATCAATGCTTCTTCGGTATCGCTCTCCTATAATCAATTGGATACTATGCCTGCTGTGCTCTTCAAGACGGGCTCACCGATGACCACTCTTATTCTTTCGGGTAACGGCATGAAGAGCATTCCGAAAGGTTCGATGACCGGTCCTTACTCGCATTTCTTGCAGACGCTCGATCTCAGCTACAACAAACTTACTGACCTCCCGGATATTGATGGGGACAATCCTACTGATTTCCATTCAAAGAATATCCCCTACCTTTATGGTATAGACCTCAGCTACAACAGCTTCTCCAAGTTTCCTTACGAACCGCTCGAAGGTGCTTACCTCACCACCTTTGGTATCCGCCACCAGCGCGACGAGCAGGGTAACCGCACGTTGAAGGAGTGGCCCACGGGTATCTATCGTTGTCCCAGTCTCGGTGCTTTCTACATCGGCTCTAACGACCTGCGCAAGATTGAGGATACCATATCTCCCTACATCCGTTACTTTGAGATAAAGGATAATCCCAACATCTCCATTGACCTGTCGGATATATGCGACTATATAAGGCTTGGATACAACTTGCTGATTTATGACAAGACGCAGGACATCCGTGGATGCGACTATCTGTTCGAATAATAACAATGACAGTTATACATATATATTTATGAGAAAGTATATTCATCTATCCATATTGTTTACAACCATTGCTTCCTTCCTCCTTACCTCGTGTCGCGAAGAGGATGATGGTATTGTGGAGTTCTCTGTGGAGAAATCAGGAAGCAGTGTTCTCGTTGATCCCGAAGGTGGGACGGAGTATCTTCAAGTGGTCTCACCCATTGAGTGGACTGTCACTTCGAACAAACCGTGGGTCAGTGTATCGCCCGCCAATGGTATCGGTAATACCAAGTGCAGTGTCTTTGTGGACTCTACATTGGAGAACGGTGTGCGTGAAGCCGAACTTCGTTTTGTGACGATGGCGGGTGACCAGCTCTTTGTGGCTGTGGTTCAAGGTGGATTTGACAAACAGATTGCACTAGGAGACTCAGTCAAGACGATACCGTCATCGACCAACAGCATCACTGACCGCTATGTAAAAGCTGAGGTGAGTGCCAATGTGAACTTCAAACTTCAGGTGGTGGACAGTCTCGGTGCTCCTGTGACTTGGCTCGTTCCGAAGCAGATGGAAATTAGGCCCAACCTTGACCGTGGCTCGCGTCTGCGCACGACAACGATACAGTTTGATTGGAAGATCAATTCCGATACCCTCGACCGTGTGGCTTATGTCAACTTCCTGCCGCTTGATGCGGCAGACCAGCTATGCCAGTCTGCAGTGCTTACCATCACCCAAGAGGCGGCTCCTGTCATCACCGATGACCGTGCTGGAGACTCCTTGGCTGTAGTTTCTATCATGAACCGTCTGCAGATTATGAGTCCGTGGGATGTTGCTGAGAATATGCAGCATTGGGCCAATGTAACCCTTTGGGAAGCTACAGACAAGGACTTGCCCGACCCCAAGGCTGTAGGTCGTGTGCGCTCTGCCAAGTTCATGATGTGCAATACCAAGGAGAGCATACCGCAAGAGGTACGTTACCTCAAGTATATCGAGACGTTGAATGTCTACAGTAATGTCAACACCATGTTCCTCAACATTGAGCTGGGTAGTGACATCTGTGGGCTGAAGCACCTGAAGCATTTGCAGATTGGTGCGTTCGGTTTAGTGTCGTTGCCCGATGACTTCTATAAACTGGGTAAGACTTTGGAGACGCTTGACCTGAACTCCAACAATTTCCCCGAGATTCCTGCAGCGCTTACGAAGGAGAACTTTCCCCGACTGAAGTCGCTTAACATCCTTGCTTGCCGCCGTTGGACGGTATATGACCTTCGCAAGAGGGGCGATTACGATGACAGAGACGGAATCGGCATGCACTTCAATACGGCCGATAACGATGGACTCAGACGATTGCTTCTTTGGGATACGCTCGAAGAGTTGCGTCTCTCGAACAACTATATCGAGGGAGAGTTGCCCACGTTCGTGACCATCGTTGATGGCGATACGATTGTAGATGCCGGTGTTCCCGTCTGGACTGCTGACGATGTGGTTGGTAACGACACCTTGCAGAATCTCGTAGGCTATCCCAAGATACTACCTCGGACGGAAATGCTGTCGCTCAACCTGAATTTCTTCACTGGCGATGCTCCCGATTGGTTGCTCTATCATCCCCGTCTGCTCGACTGGTTCCCTGAGTCGCTCATCTTTATGCAGAAGGAGAACGGTCTTGACTCAGAGGGCAAGCTTGTGAAGTTTGACAACGAGCCTGCTAACTATGAATACTACTACGACTTCTTCCCCGGTTATCGCGAGAAGTACGAAATCAAGGAGGAACGTGACGAATGATTAAGAATATGAAAAAACACTGTATATATGCCCTTTTCATCGGGCTGTTTGTTTCCGCTTGTAACGACATCGAACTGCCTATGCAGAGCGGTGTAGAGACTGAGACCACCGACATCTTTATCCCCGAGGATGCTACAGAGGGTGAGTTGCTCGTCAAGTTTGTTCCCGAGATGACCGATATTCTCGACCGAATGGCCGAGGAGGTGACTTCGGCTCCGACACTCACTCGCAGCGGTATTCCCTCAACGGATGAGGTGTTGCGTATACTCGGAGGCTATGAACTGGAGCGCGTGTTCCCCATCGACCCGCGTCACGAGGAGCGTGCCCGTGCCAACGGTATGCATTTGTGGTATATCGTGCGCTTCGATGAGAATACCGATCTTAAGATGGCTATTAGTAGTCTCAGACAGTTGGGCGAAATTTCTAAGATTCAGTGTAACACCACGCTGAAACGTGTTGACAATCCTTCACGCAAGCCTGTGGCTATAGGCAGTGACCGTCTCAAAGTCGCTTCGCGTGAGACAGGATTGTTGGACATTGACTCATGTGAACATTTGGGTTTCCAGTGGGGATACATCAATGAGGGCAATTATACTGCTCCCTATGACTTCTCGCAGGAGTGGGCTCCCATTGAGCCTGGTGCTGACGTGAACTGTCGCGAGGCGTGGGGCATCTACCCCGAAGCCGGTGACCCCTCCATCATTGTGGCCGTGCTCGACGAGGGTGTGATGTGGAGTCATCCTGACCTTCAAGACAACATGTGGGTCAATGAGGGCGAAGCTTATGGCTCCAAGGAAGATGCAGACGGTAACGGCTATGCCGGTGACAAGTACGGATATAACTTCGTGAAAAATACGCCTATCCTCTGTTGGTCTGAGACCTATGACACGGGTCATGGCACGCACGTGGCCGGTACTATTGCTGCCGTCACTGGCAATGATAAGGGTGTGTGCGGAGTCGCCGGTGGCAATAAGAAGGAGTATCCCAACAGTGGTGTGCGCATCATGTCGTGCCAGGTTATCGATGGCATGTACTCGGTGAGTCTTGCTCAGGAGGCACGCGCCATCAAGTATGCTGCTGATAACGGGGCTGTCATCATCCAGTGCAGCTGGGGATACAACAGCTCGTTGGCCAATATGATGCAGGGATACACTCCCGGTCCCGCCTCGGAAGAGGAGTGGGGTGGACTGTACCCCTTGGAGAAGGAGGCTATCGACTACTTCATTCACAATGCAGGTTCGCCCAACGGGGTTATCGAAGGCGGTATTGCCATCTTTGCTGCCGGTAACGAGTATTCGGCAATGCCGGCATTCCCCTCGGCCTACTCCAAGTGTGTGAGCGTGGCAGCTATCGCGGCGGACTATACTCCTGCCGGATATACCGACTATGGTGTCGAGGTGGACTTCTCGGCTCCCGGTGGCGATACCGAGTACTATGGTGTGCTTGGGGAGAACAATGATGGCTTCGACTGGAGCAAGCCCAACGGGGGAATCCTTTCTACCCTTGTCATTGATGGAGAGGCCGGTTACGGATATTACGAAGGCACCTCGATGAGTTGCCCGCACGTGTCGGGCGTAGCTGCGCTCGGATTGTCGTATGCAGCTAAGATGCGCCGTCACTTCAAGGCGGAAGAGTTTGTAGAATTGATGAAGACGACCGCCCGTGACCTCGACCATCGATACACGAACAGGACGAAGATATACCACTACAACCATTCTTCAGCCGGATACTCTACCGTGCAGATGAATCTCAACGACTATCGTGGCAAGATGGGCAAACTCATTGATGCCGGTGCATTGCTGCGTGCCATCTATGACCCGGAGAATCCTGACAGAGAACCGGCCGGTAGCGATATGCGTGTTCCCAATATCACTGTAGCTCCTGCCGAAGAGGTACGGGTAGACCTTGCTGCCTTTTATCTGGAAGGTGAGACCTTGACTTATAGCATTGAGGTGGAAAATGAAACTATTGCCATAGCCAAGGTTGATGATGCCACAAAGACGTTGATTGTTACAGGTAAGGTAGCCGGTACTACTACGGCCACTATAAAGGCCGGTGACGAGGGGCAGACTATTGCGATTACCGTCCGCAAGAGTGGAAATAGCAGTGGTTGGATGTAACGGAATTTACCATTTGGAGATGAGTCATAGAGTCTATATGTTGATTTGCATGGTATGCATGATGGGGGGAGCCGGTGCTCAGACATCGCTTCCCAACCTCACTCGTGCACAATTAGACTCAATCATGAACCCTACACTACATATCGGGGCAGAGAAGGTGCTGCGTGCCGATAGGCAATCTGTAGATTTAGGGAAACTGTCCGAGGCCGACAGCCCCGTGAGTTCTACTTTCCGCCTGTGCAATGTAAGCGATGTGCCGCAGCGTATCAGTCGGGTGCGCACTACGTGTGGCTGCACTGTTGCAGTATACGACACAATGGCTGTTGCTCCTGGAAGAGAGGCATTGGTTACCCTTACCTACAATCCCAAGAACCGGCCGGGGACCATCGATGTGGATGCTTTTGTCTATCTTGATGGCAACGATCGACGGCCTATGGCACGTCTTTCGCTCTATGGCGAAGTTGTCGACAGCGATGTGTGGAGTCATCTGCCCCAAGTGATGGGTGCGTTGCGCTTGAAACGTAAAGAGGTGTGCTTTGCCGAGTTGCCGGCTGGAGGGAAGACGACGATGCGTGTCCTCTGTGCCAACAGTGGGCAGAAACCTCTGAAGCTTACCTCTCGGATATTACCTTCGTATGCGGAACTACACACCGAGCCAACTGTGATAGCACCGGGCGAGGAGGCTGACTTAGTGGTCACGATTGATGTTGACAGGTTACCATTAACATCTGGTGATATCCGTGCCTCGCTGATTGTCGATGGAGTAGGGGGTAAACCCTCGGAGCGTACATTGTATTTAGTAATCAAAAAGTAATAGATAATAACCGAAGATATGAAGAAGTTTGTCAATCTCTTGATATTGTTTGCCGCAGTTTTGTTTACGGCATGTAGTGATACTGTTGAAACTCCTGATATCGTGGAAGTGCGATCTCATAACCTTGAGGGTGTGTGGAAACTCGAGGCTTTGAGTGGCACTCCGCTTGCTGAAAACACTTATGTATATGTCGTTCTTGACCGTAAGTACACTTTTGAAGTCTATGACAATACAGCATCTATGTATCCAGTGCTTACCACGGGAGAATACGAACTAACCGAGGACTGGCGATTGGGATATATTATCAGTGGTACTTACGACTATGGACTTGGAGTATGGGGACATGAGTACGTCATCACCGAACTGAGTAAAGAGTCTATGGTATGGACAGCCAAAGATGATGCGGCTTATGCACAGAGGTTTGTCCGTGTCAATGAAGTTCCAAAGTCCATCGTCGATATGGTGCGCAAGGAATAAATGGTAATGGCGGTGTAGCACTTATCTGTTCAAACAATAATACTTAGCTGCCAGTACTTGAGTACTGGCAGCTAAGTATTATATATTCCATAGGTTTGTGAAAAAAATCCCTTTAGAGGTACATCGAAGAGTGCTCGTTGCCCCACATCTGCTTGTAGTCCTGTGCGAGTCCACCTTCGGCAGTCTCCTTGTAGAGTGAGGGAAGGTCGTGTCCGGTCTTCTTCATCACCTCCACCACCTTGTCGAAGGATACGCGGTGTACACCGTCGGTGAACATGGCATAGGAGTTGGCATCCATGGCGCGGGCTGCAGCGTAGGCATTGCGCTCAATGCAGGGTATCTGCACGAGTCCGCACACGGGGTCGCAGGTGAGCCCAAGGTGGTGTTCGAGACCCATCTCGGCTGCATACTCAATCTGTGAGGGCATACCACCGAAGAGCTGTGCTGCGGCAGCAGCGGCCATGGCGCAGGCTACGCCCACTTCGCCTTGACAGCCTACCTCGGCTCCCGAGATGGAGGCATTGGTCTTGACAATATTACCGAAAAGGCCCGCTGTGGCCAAAGCACGGATGATGCGCTGCTCGGAGAAGTCGCGCGACTTATATAGATGATAGAGTACGGCAGGAAGTACACCACACGAGCCACAGGTGGGGGCAGTAACAATCTTGCCGCCAGCAGCATTCTCCTCGCTTACTGCCAAAGCGTAGGCGAAGAGGAAACCACGCGTACGCATCGACTGCTGGTAACCTTCTGCCTTTACGTAGTAGTTGGCTGCCTTACGTCGCAGGGCAAGCGGACCGGGAAGCACGCCCTCCTGTTCGAGCCCGTGCTGTACGGCATTCTTCATGGTGTACCATACCTCGCGTAAGTAGTCCCAGATCTCGGGACCTTCGCACTCTTCTACATACTCCCAATAGCTCTTGCCGGTAGAGATACACCACGATAGTATGTCGGTGGCGGTGTTCATCTCGTACACCTGCTTATGCTCCACGGGAGCTTGGCCCTCCTCGGCCAGTGCACCTCCGCCTACACTATAGACGGTCCATTTGTCGGTACACTTGCCTGTGGTATCAAGGGCACAAAATTTCATGCCGTTGGGGTGAAAGGGAAGGAATTCTTTGGGCTCCCAGATTATGGTAGTACGCTCATTGCCTAATACCTCAAGGATAGCCTGGTCAGTCATGTGGCCCTTGCCTGTGGCAGCAAGACTTCCGTATAATGTTACCTCGAATCGTGGGGATTCTACATTGCGTGCAAGGAATTGGGTAGCTGCATTGCGCGGTCCCATCGTATGGCTACTTGATGGACCATGGCCTATGCGGTAGAGTTCTTTCAGTGAGTACATGTTATCAGTTATTGAGTTATGAGTTATAAGATTGTACTTCGCGCATGACGCGGAGAAAGTTTCCTCCCCAAAGTTTCTCTATCTCCTGTTCGGTGAACCCCTCGACGCGGAGTCTTCGGGTGAGGTTGATGACCTCCGAGGCATCTGCGCAGCCTATGATGCCTCCGTCGCCGTCGAAGTCGGTGCCTATGCCTACATGGTCGATACCTGCAATTTCTACCATGTGGCAGATGTGGCGTACGGCATCATCTATGGTGGCTCCACCCTCCTTGCGTAGGAATCCATCGTAAAGGCATACTTGTGCTACACCTCTTGATGCCGCGAGGGCACGTAGTTGGTCATCCGTGAGGTTGCGCGGATGGTCACACAAGGCGCGTGCCGAAGAGTGGCTACACACGATGGGGGTGCGGCTCGCCTCGATGGCTTGGTAGAAACTGCTCTCGGCAGCATGTGAGAGATCCACCATCATCCCCACGCGATTCATTTCTTCGATAACCCTGCGTCCAAAATCGCTCAGCCCACCATGCTCGGCATTGCCGCGTGCCGAGTCGCACAGGTCGTTGTCGCCGTTGTGGCAGAGAGTCATGTATACTACGCCCCGCTGGCGGAAGTGCTCGATACGTTTGGGGTTGTCACCGATGGCATAGCCGTTCTCTATGCCCAGCATCAGGGCACGGCGTCTCTCGCGCTTGAGGCGGTAGAGGTCATCGGGTGTATAGGCTATGCCTACGCTGTCGGCATTCTGTGCCACCATGGTCTCTATCTCGGTGAGTAGGCGCTCGGCTTTGGTGAAAGCTGCCTCGAGCGAAGCTTTGTCGCGCTCCATCTGGCGCAGGTAAGCTACCATGATGGTGGCATCGAGGTGCCCCTCGCTCATCTTGTGCAGATCGACGAGGATGCGCGGGTCACGCTGGTCGAAGCGTATCTGCTGGTCAAACTTCATCGGGGTGTCTGAGTGCGTGTCGAGGGTAAGTACACGGTTGTGCAGCTCGCGTGCCTCGGCAAAGGAGCGTGCCTCGCCCACAAGCCACTCGAAGAGGGGTATCATGGAGCGGTCGCCTCCGAGTATCATGCACTCCGGATGCCACTGCACGCCTATCATCGACTTGTGTTCGGTGCTTTCCACCGCTTCGATGAGTCCGTCGGGCGAGAGGGCCGACACGGTGAACCCGGGTGCCGCCTCCTTCACGGCTTGATGGTGGAAGGTGTTGACGGGCAACGTCTCTGTTCCGAAAATCCGCTGCAACAGGCTCGTCGAAGCTATGCGTACGGTATGTGTGGCCACGTGGCGCTCTGTATCCTGACTATGCTTGAGCGTTGCGGCCGCTTCCTTATAGATGTCTTGATAGAGCTTTCCCCCAAAGGCGGCTGTCATCACCTGTATGCCGCGACAGATGCCGAGGATGGGTATCTGGCGATTGGCGGCAAGGCGCACAAGCATCAGTTCATGCCAGTCGCGGGCAGGGTTGATGCCGCCAAGTTCGCGCAGCGGCTCCTCGCCGAGGTAGAGTGGATTGATGTCACCGCCTCCCGAGAGGATGAGCGCATCCACCCGTTCGAGCAGGCTCACCATGGCATCGGTGTCATCACAGGGCGGTATGATGAGTGGTGTACCACCAGCCTCGAGTACCGATCGGTAGTACCCCTCGAGCAAGGTGCACTTGCCGGCATCGTAGTTGCCTGTGATGCCGATGATGGGGCGATGCTTATGGATAGGGAACGAGGAATGCAATGCAACATAGTCCTCTTCCGCATGGAATCGATGCATGACCTTATTTGCTAATGGTGATAGGTATTTCTTTGCGGATGCTTTGGTCGAGCGAAATCATAGTCTCTGTCCCTGTCACCCCAGGAATTTCCTGAATACGTTCATTGAGGAGGTTCATCAGGTGCTCATTGTCGCGTGCGTAGAGTTTGACGATAATGCCGTAAGGACCTGTGGTGAAGTGGGCCTCCACGACTTCGGGTATCTTTTTCAACTCCTCAATGGCCTCTTTGTACATAGAACCTTTGGTTAAATTCAATCCTACGTAGGTACAGGTATGGAATCCTAATTTCTTCGGGTTGACATAGTAGCCCGACCCACTGATGACACCGAGATCCATCATGCGTTGTACCCGCTGGTGTATGGCTGCGCGCGACACACCGCATTCGTCAGCTACTTCCTTGAATGGGATACGTGCGTTTTTGGAGATGATATCTAAGATTCTCTTGTCCAGTTCGTCTATCTTTTCCATCTGTATCAGATATTCTTTGTTCAAATAAAAGTGGTAGCAAATATAAGCCATTTTTTTGAATTGGCATATATTACTATCATTTTTTATAGTATTAGAATCTATAGAGAACCTTATGATGGAATATTATGTGCTATATAAAGACCTAAATTCGTTTGACGTTGCTGAATTTCAGCCTTGGTCAGTAGAGAAAATGCAAACCTTTCTCTACTTTCGCTCGTTGAAATTTGGCATTTCATTCACCTTGCACTAATTTTGCCCTCGAAATAGAAGCCACGTTGATATTATGCAAAAGAATTTGGTGATAGTGGAGTCGCCCGCTAAGGCAAAGACGATAGAAAAGTTCTTGGGAAAGGAATATAAAGTAATGTCGAGCTTTGGTCACATACGCGACTTGAAGAAGAAGGATTTTAGCATCGACCTCCAGTCCTTTGTGCCTACCTACGAAATACCTGTCGACAAGAAGAGGGTAGTGGACGAGTTGCGGAAGGCTGCAGCCCAAGCAGAGATGGTGTGGCTTGCATCCGATGAAGACCGCGAGGGAGAAGCTATCAGTTGGCACTTGTATGAGGTGTTGGGGCTCACACCCGACAATACGAAGCGTATCGTGTTCCATGAGATTACCAAGGATGCTATTCTCGCAGCTATACAGGCACCGCGCAACATTGACATCAACTTGGTGAATGCGCAGCAGGCACGCCGCGTGCTTGACCGCATCGTAGGATTCAAGCTATCACCCGTATTGTGGAAAAAGGTAAAGCCCTCATTGTCGGCTGGACGTGTACAATCGGTAGCCGTGCGCCTCATTGTGGAGCGTGAACGCGAGATACAGGCTTTCCAGAGTGAAGCAGCCTACCGTGTGGTGGCCGTATTCATGGTGCCCGACAATGAGGGCAATGCCGTAGAGCTGAAAGCAGAGTTAGGCACACGCTTCAATACAAAGGCCGAGGCCGAGGCATTCCTGCTCTCATGCAAGGAGTCTACATTCACCATTGAAGAGATACAGACCGAACCTACAAAGAAGTCGCCTGCGGCTCCCTTCACCACCTCGACCCTGCAACAGGAGGCTGCGCGCAAACTGGGATTCTCGGTGTCACAGACGATGACTATCGCACAGCGACTCTATGAGTCGGGACAGATAACTTACATGCGTACCGACTCTACCAACCTTTCTTCTCTCTGCCTCGGTGCCAGCAAGAAGGTTATTGTAGGTAATATGGGAGTTGAATATCACAAGGCACGCAACTTTAAGACCAAAAGCAAAGGTGCACAGGAGGCTCACGAAGCCATACGTCCCACCTATATGGACCGACAGACGATAGAGGGAACAGCAGCCGAACGTCGCCTCTACGAACTCATCTGGAAGCGGACTCTCGCTTCTCAGATGGCCGATGCTTCGATAGAAAAGACCACTGTATGTATAAGTCAGAGCGAATCACCCTATACGTTTACTGCAGTAGGCGAGGTGGTGACGTTCGATGGATTCTTGCGTGTATACCGGGAGTCTTTCGATGAAGATGCGCAAGATGATAAGCAGGGCGGCAACATACTTCCCCCTCTGCACTGCGGGCAGCAACTGCAATACAATCAGGTGGAGGCGACAGAACGATATACTCAGGCTCCGCGTCGATATAACGAGGCCAGCCTCGTGCATAAGCTCGAAGAACTGGGCATAGGCCGCCCATCGACCTATGCGCCCACCATCAGCACCATCCAGAACCGTGATTATGTGGTCAAGGAAGATCGTATGGGTAAAGAACGTACAGTCAATGTATTGAAACTGAAGAATGGTAAACTTACCGATAAGCAGGTGAACGAGAAGTATGGCAGCGAGAAAGCGCGTCTTGTGCCTACTGACGTAGGTACCGTGGTCAACGACTTTCTTATTGTACACTTTCCTCAAGTGCTCGACTATACCTTTACTGCCAGTATCGAGAAGGAGTTTGATGAGGTAGCCAAGGGAGGAAAGCCTTGGAATGGGGTGATAGCTGATTTCTACGAGGACTTTGCTCCGCTCATCGAGCAGTCCATGACAGAGAAGCAGGAACGCAAGGTCGGTGAGCGTATCCTTGGCACCGACCCCGAGAGTGGTCGTCAGGTATCGGTGAAGATAGGCCGCTTTGGTCCCGTAGTGCAGGTAGGGCTTGCTTCTGATGCTGACAAACCTCGTTTTGCCCAGCTTCAGAAAGGACAGTCCATCGATACCATTACATTGGAAGAGGCATTAGAGCTGTTTGCTTTGCCCCGTACTCTTGGAGAATACGAAGATACACCTGTGCTTGTCAATGTGGGCCGCTTCGGACCTTATGTGCAGCTCGGTAAGCAATATGTGAGTCTACCCACAGGAATAGATCCTATGACCCTGACCTTGGAGGAGGGGATTGGCCTTATTGAGAAGAAACGCCAATTTGAACAGCAGCGCCAGATAAAGACCTTTGCTGATAATCCGAATATCGAAGTTCTTAATGGTCGCTATGGCCCCTATATCGCAGCCAATGGCAAGAACTACAAGATTCCCGCAGGTACCGACCCTACTTCACTTGACCTTGCGGCCTGCATGGCAATTATCGAGAAAGCTGCCGAAAAGCCTGCAACTCCGCGCCGGAGAAAGAAGTAAAGTGCCATGACCCGCATACTGCTCATAGGTTTTATGGCAGCAGGCAAGACCACCTTAGGGAAAGCCCTTGCCCGTGACCTCGGTCTACAGTTCATAGACCTCGACCATTACATTGAGAACCGCTACCACCAGAGCGTGTCGCAGCTCTTTGCACAGCGTGGTGAGGAGGCTTTCCGACAGATAGAGCGTAACATGCTGCACGAGGTGGCCGAATTTGAAGATGTCATTATTGCCACCGGTGGTGGCACGCCCTGTTTCTATGACAACATGGACTACATGAATGCGCGGGGCACTACGGTATACCTTGATGCCTCAGTCGATGTCATCCACACACGTCTTACTATAGCCCGTACGCAACGTCCTCTGGTAAAGGATAAGACGGCTGATGAACTTCGCCAATACATTATTGACACGCTCGAACATCGTCTCCCATACTATACTCGTGCGCACCATACCTTTTGTGCCAACCACTTGGAGGATATGGAGCAGGTAACCCGCTCGGTGGAGCGGTTTAAGGAATATATGTGCATTACCTCAAAGAGAGAAGCACTTTGAGGTAATGTACATGTTTCATCCATACACATTCTTATACATATAGTCGTAGACAAACTGTATGTCGTGAATTTCACCCCAGCGATTGCCTTCAGTATCGCGGTCGTAGAAGAGTATCGGATAGTCTTCATCAAGGTCTGCAGCGGTAGTGAACTTCACTTCGGCAATGGCACCGTTGGTTCCATCGGACAATACAACATTCAGATAGAGACCGAGGTCATCACTAAAAGTAGAGCTCTCTTCGGTACGGAACTTTAGCTTGGTGACCTTATAACCTTCGGGAGCTTCGTAAACGACATACTTGTCGCCGTTCGACACGTTGTAACGATATACGGTGCTTCCCTCAGCAAAGAAAAGGTTTGAAGTGGTGAACCATGCATTATAGGTAATGGTACTCATATCAGTAGGAGTAAGCCCTATGAGCTGCTTCTCACTGATGATGGTATAGGCAGCCAAGGGCTCATTCTCTGTCTGAACTCCCCGATGCTGTGGAGCTTTGCTGCCGTCACCGATATCCTCCATACGCAACTCGTAGCGGTAGTATTCACCAGTAGCCTCATCCTTGAAGATGAAGTAGGCGTTTTGTTGGTCGTAGCTGTCACGATAGTTGATATAGCCCATCACGGCAGTCATCGTGGTGGGCGAGTGCTGCAGGGTAGTGAGCTTGACATGGGCATCGAGCAGGGGGCTCTGCGACATGTAGCCGGGCTTGATGGAGTTGCCTTCGTCCTTGGCAAACCCTTGGTCTTCCTTGGCGGCATAGAGGAAACGGCCATGCTTGGCATCCCACAGGAGGAAGCGGTTGTGGGTGATGGTGGCAGCGGTGATGGTGTAGTCGGTCTGATGGGGCAGGTCGGGATTGCCCTCGCAGGCGAGGCCGGGCTTGTAGAGGGCGTGTACGTAGTTGCCTACGTATACCTCGCCCGTCTCGGTGAGCACCACCTTGTACTGAGTATAGTTACCGGGATCGCCAGTCTGTACGGTACGATTGTAGGCAAACGTCTCGCCTTCGGGCTTGAACATCTGTCCGGAGGTGAACTTCACGTTCATGCCGTGGGGATTGTAGGCTCGAGTCTCACCTTGACGGCCATATAGAGTAAGCACATTAGTGGCAGCAATGTTGGCAAGGTCTTCCGGTATGTTCATGTAAGTAGTGTAGCCGAGGCCTGTGGCGTTCTCGTAGTGGTTGTTGTCGTTGGTGACGTGCTTGACGTCGGTGTAGATCTTGGTTTCGTTACCGATGACCTCGATGTTGCCCAGCTTACGCTGGCCCTCCTGTCCGTGGAGTACGAAGAGGCTGTTCTTGAATAGGGGGCGTGTGGCGAGCCTGAATGAGGAGTAGTGGGAGAGGTCGGTGGTGCGGTCGTAGATTTGCAGGAAGATGTTGTACTCCATGGCTTGGCCTACGGGGAGTGTCACTTCGAGGTAGCCCTTGGTGCGCAGCGTGTCGCGCACCTGTTTGCCTTGCTCATTGGCATAGGTGCGGAACCAGTAGAAGTCAAGGTCATCAAGGGTGGTTGCAATAGATTGATCCACGGTGGCCTCGATGCGGCGTACCCTATCTGATTCGTCGAGTGCCTGCTGCACCTCGATGAGATCGCCTCCGGCGGCCTTTGTCGCCGAGGGGGTGAAGGTGACGGAGCGTATCTCGTTCATTGTACCTAAGGTGTAGTCGTAGTTACCTTGGTCTTTGTAGCAGCCTGTGAGCAGGAGGACCAGCAGGAGGTAGGGGGTTATCTTTTTCATGCGTTCTTTCTTTTAATTAGGAGTTAGGAATTAGGAGTTTTATCCTCTCACAAAACCATTTCCATCAAAATCACAATTCCACTTTTGATATATCATATTCTAATCGAGCGGTACGTCTGGTATGATACCGATTCTGTTTTTGATGATTGTAGACTTCAGCCCATCGTATTTTGCTTTGATGATGCGGTAACATTCCTTGAGGCGCTCCTCGCCCGAGAGTTGGTTGGGACCTATGGGCGACTGATCCCAAGCATAGCTGTCGCCATCTTTTATGAATGGTAGGATAGAGGCTACTACGAAGTTCTCGGTTCCCTCTGTTGCAATTATCGTCTGTAGCATCCATTTATACTTGTAGTCTCCGTATTCACCGAAATACTTCTCTACGATGGAGGCTGTACCCAAGTTTTCGGGATCGTCCCACCAGTAGGGGATGCGTACATTGTAGTTTACATTGCTCTTCATCTCTACCCAGCAGCGTTCCTTGTACTCGCTGAGGGGGATACCCTGCTTTGCATATTCATAATACTGGTTCAGCATATATAACATGTCCTCCATGTGGAAGTCATCTTTCTTCTCTTCCATTTTCTGTAGCCCCTCTTCGCTGGCAAAGAGGGCTGCAACGTCCCTTGTATTGGAACCTCCAAGCAGAGTTGTGAAACGATAGAATTTTTCAGATTTGTACATGCCCAAGTATTCCTCGTACTGGCTCCAGAAATAGGGTTCTGCATAATCGGGATGATCGTTCTCTCCCAATATGGGCAGGTTTACAACGACAGGCAATTGTGGTTGTGTGGCCAATAAGGAATTCACAGCGTCCACATTGAGAGCAAGAATGGATTCATAAAGATGCATACCCAGCCCCTCATCGTAAAGAGCAGCGTAGAACTGATTGTCTCCCGTATGCTGCGCAAGGAAGATGTGCTTTTCCTTGTTCCAACCACCTAAGAGAGTAGTCATGTTACTATACCATACCGCAGGCATTGCGTACGACTCGGTCACGTAGAGGTTCACCTCATTCTTGCCGTCAATGCCTGTGCCCAGGTCGCCACTACCGTCGAGGTAGATGCATACGGCGTAGGTGGAGTCCTCTTTCTCGGGTCGGCACACCTTGATGTCGATGGTCTTCTCATACTCGTTGCCGGAGAAGATGACCTCATCGATGGTGACGTCAGCCAGGGCATACCCTTCGATGGGCTTGGTCTTGATGGCCAGTGTGCGGGCCTCCTCCTTGAGGTAGCCGAGCAGCTTCACCTTGAGCGGAAGGCTCACCGTGTCGGGGTGGCCCACGATGTAGTCGCTGAAGTTGAGTACGCGCTCAAAGTCAGA
>JAFQLT010000095.1 GCA_017396545.1 Bacteroidaceae bacterium
AGGCTCTTGTCGGGGATGAGCTTGTCGATGTCGAGTTGGGTGACATGGCCCAATCCCTTACACTTGGGACAGGCTCCCTGTGGCGAGTTGAAGGAGAAGTTGTGGGGTGCGGGCTCCTTGTAGGAGATTCCCGTGACAGGACACATGAGGCGCTTGCTGTAGTGGCGCACCTCGCCACTGTCCTTATCCATGAGCATGATTAGTCCGTCGCCCTGAGTCATGGCATTGGCCACGCTCTCGCGCAAGCGCTTGTCGTCCTTGTCATCTACCTTGAGCTTATCGACAACGACTTCGATGTCGTGGTTCTTATAGCGGTCGAGGCGCATGCCGTGCATCACCTCGCGCACCTCGCCATCGACACGCACATAGAGGAAACCCTTGCGGCGCACCTGTTCGAAGAGTTCGCGGTAGTGTCCCTTGCGGGCCTTGACGAGCGGAGCCAGGATGAAGATGGGCTTGCCCTTATAGTCTTTCAATATGAGGTCGATAATCTGCTCCTCGGTATACTTGACCATCTTCTCACCCGAAGCGTAGGAGTAGGCCTCGCCGGCACGGGCAAAGAGCAAGCGCAGGTAGTCGTATACCTCGGTGATGGTGCCCACAGTGGAGCGGGGATTTTTGTTAGTGGTCTTCTGCTCTATGGTAATCACGGGCGAGAGGCCAATGACCTTGTCTACATCGGGACGTTGCATGCCACCAAGGAAGTTGCGTGCATAGGCCGAGAAGGTCTCTATATAGCGGCGCTGGCCTTCGGCAAAGAGGGTATCGAACGCCAAGGAGGACTTGCCGCTACCGCTCAAGCCTGTAATCACAGTTAGTGAACCATGTGGGATTATGGCATCAATATTTTTCAGGTTATGCTCGCGGGCACCATAGACTTCGATGCAGGACCCCTTCAGTCCTTCGGAGAAGACCCCCTCTGCCCCTTGGGCATCTCCCCCTCTATGGGGAGAGCCATTCGGACGATTTGTCTCATTAGTTGTCAGCGATGTTTGTAAAGCCCCTCCATCGAGGGAGGGGGTGGGATGGGTCTTCTCCTTCATTCCTTTTCCTCCTTTCTTGAGCGTGTCAGCACATTGATATCGCCACGGCGCACATACTTGATGCCATCGGAACCTTCGGCCTCAACCAGGATGAAGTATACACCATCCTCTACCTTGCTGCCGTGATAGGTACCGTCCCAGCATATATAATAGGTGTAGTTGTCTTCGTAGGATGTGGACAAAGTGTTCTGATCGCCCGATACAATCTCCTGCCCCCAGCGATTGAAAATCTTCATGCGGAACGACAGCAACGACTGGGTCTTCACCCGGAAGAGGTCGTTGGTGCCGTCGCCATTGGGTGAGAAGGCATTGTAGAGCTGCACCGACGAGCCGCGCAGCGAGAAGGTGATAGGCTCGCCCTCTCCCTCGCCCGTTATTCGTTCATCATCACGATAATGATAAGTGATAAAGAGATTCACACGATAAGTGACATCTGCACCACCTTCAGTAAAGGTGAATGACGTAGTCATTTCATTACGTTTGACCATCCATGTTGTCACTCCATTTCTTATCTGCTCTATTCTCCATTCGTACAAGACATCATAACCGATGGTGTCTGCCCGCTCCTCATCAGTTGGATAAGCCATGAAGGTCACAGCCAACGGGGCATCATACGAGCCGCCTGCCTCTATTACCTCTTCCCCATCATGACCGACGAACGTGGCCGAAAAATCATCAACTATAGGGTACCAATCTGGAGGCGTTCCCCCATGCGCTACAGATAGCGTCATAAAAGGAATGCATACTGATAGCAAAATATGCCTATTTAACATAACCGTCATTTATATATAATATAACAAGCAAAAATAATACTTTTTTTCGATTCGAAGAAAAACACTCCACTTTTTACATATACTTTAGAACCTGTTTTGAATTCATTTCAAGTTCAGCAGATAGGAAGCTTAAGAAGATTTACGTTTTCAAATCGCAGAAAACAGCGGTCTATCTTCAAGAGTCGAGAGGGCAAGGCTAAAAAAGGATTTCAGATAGGCACAAAAGCTGATTCAGAAAAGACACATTAGCGACCATTTTCAAACAGTTTCTCAACCTCAGAGAAAGGGGAAATAGCAGGAAAAACGTTTTTTTTCATTTTTCTGAAAAAAAAACACAAAATCATTTTGCAGTATAAAAAATAAGCCATACCTTTGCATCGCAATTGAGAAACAGATGCACTCTTAGCTCAGTTGGTAGAGCAATTGACTCTTAATCAATGGGTCCAGGGTTCGAGTCCCTGAGGGTGTACATCGAGAGAAACCGACTGTCAACAGTCGGTTTCTTCTTTATACAACCCCTTCCACAATGCGGTTTTTCTATCCACCCTCTTTTTTGCGAACAAACCTCCTGTTTTCTGAAACAATATGACTATCTTTGCCATGTTTCTTTACTATTATGACAAAAAAAAACAAGCTCCTTTGCATGAAAACACTCACCCACACCTTCCACTACCAACTCTACACTTACGATGAACTATGCGAAACCGACCGCAAGCTGATCGACGCTGCAAAAGCAGCCACTCGAGGAAGCTATGCCCCCTACTCGCAACTTCACGTAGGCGCAGCCGCTCTGTTATCCGACGGCATCATAGTCCAGGGCAACAATCAAGAAAATGCAGCCTACCCCTCGGGGATATGCGCCGAGCGAACCACCCTTTTCTACGCCAATGCAGCTCATCCCGACAAGCCAGTAGAAGCATTAGCCATAGCTGCATGTTCCGGAGGAGAGTTCACACACTCCCCTATTGCACCCTGTGGAGCTTGCCGCCAAGTGATGCTCGAGGTGGAGCAACGCTACCATCAGCCCATCCGCATCCTGCTTTATGGAACCGAGGGCATCTATGTTATCGAAGGAGGCATACGTGAGCTACTCCCTCTCACCTTTGATGCTTCGTTCTTGAAGTAATCGCACTGTTCTCTGAGGGGTTGCAACTTGTTGCTCTTCAACAAGGAGTCTAAAATGCCACATTTAGCAACTAAGAAACTGACGCTTGCACTTACTTCCTGCATTCTCCTAACCGCTCGTGGCTGCGTTCTTAAAGGACTCCTTTGGGGAGATAAACCTCCCGTCGTCGCAACCGACGCTTTCATACCGCGTCGGCGCCTTGGAAATTGGGCGGAAAGAGAGCAAGGATGGAATAGCTTTCATACTTCGTTATAAGCAAGTTCACAAAGCCTTCAAGATATGCCTACGCCTGTTTCTTGAAGGCTTTGTGGGGCTTTTATTTGTGAATTGGCGTAAATCCCTTATATATCCTAGCAAAGAGAGAATCTCTTAGGCATAGATTTCTATACCGAAGAGTTACCATAAACAAGACCAAGAGCTACATTTCCTAGAATGGTTGCAGCCGACAGTCCTGCTGACCATCGGCTGCAATCTTCATCATTCATCTTAGGGGAGTCACTCCTCGTCCCACAGATTGCCCCACGAACCACGGTGACCTTTAGTGTCAGCGGTTACGTTTTCGAGACTTTCACCTACACCTATAGATGTAGCCACCATATTTATCAGTTCGAGTTCTTCAATCCTTACTTCTGGTGTAATATATATTTTCTTGTTCATAGTTTTTAGTTCCAACATTTAATTCAACGAACCAGCACCTTCTTGCCATTCACGATATAAATATCTCTTACAGGGTTATCTATGCGACGGCCACTGAGGTCGTAGTATACTTCAGGGAGCAAAGCATCCACCTCAGAGACATCGATCAGGGTCTCCTCTCCACCACGAGTGCGAACGGCCAACTGTACACCGTCGGTACTGCTTGTAGTAAAGTATGCGCGATAGGGGTTCACCGTAAGCACATTAGTTACTTGATGTATTTTGTTGTCCGAAGAGGTGTAGGCATAGTAATATTTATCGGCAGCTTCACTCGCTGCGATTGTTTGGTTGGTGAATGATCCTACCATCTGCCAATCAGCTGTTCCTGTAGGTGTCACTTCCGAAGATACGGTAGCGTCATTAGCAGTTATCCGAGTGGCCGTTTTACCATCACGCAATTTATATAAATAAGGAGTGTTTGCAACAGGAGCAACTACTTCATCAAATATCAAGGTGTTGTCACCTACCGATACCAGCTCATAAAACTCGTAATAATCCGTGTTCGGAGCGAAAGGCAACACTATAGTACCATACTTTCCACTAGCCAATTCACGTGTATAAATTGCTTTCAATGCGGTGAACTCTACAGGGACATCAAAAGCATAGCCATCTGTAAGCACCAAATCGACACATTCGTCACCACATACCACATTGCTTGCGTTAGCCAAAGCAGCACCCTCTGCCAAATAGACGATTGTATTGGGATTGCCTGTGGTAAGTGTTCTCTCGCCATCAATATTTACGGCCTCAGTCAAGTCGATACTTGTGATTTCGCGGTTTTCGCCAAATGCTGCAGTGTATTCATCCAACACATCGGAAGTATAGTTCCCGTATAGCTTCATCTCTTTCACTTCACCACCATCACCAACAACAATGCTCCCCTTATAGGCTTCTGGCTCTACTTTCACTCCGTTCGCGTAAGTAAGTACCGTATTGGCGATAGAGAACTCATATACACCACTTGCCAATGATGCATCAGCTGTCAATGGAATATTGAGCAATGCTCCCTCTTCGCCTAGGAATATTTCGTTGGCTGTTGAATAGCACAGCACACGTATAGCACCATCAGTCTGTTTGGCACTGCTCAGCGTATGGTAAGTGGCATCAGTACGGTCAGCATCGGCATTGAAACTGAAGTTGTATGCCGTACCACGGCGATTGAGATCCACGGTAAGCCCTTCGGGAAGATGTAGGTCGCACTGAAAAGCCGTAAATTCCACGTTTGGATTGTATAAATCCAACGTAACGGTCTTGGAACCCTCCTCTTCAAGTACGAACGGCAACACCTCCAACGAATAGCCGATTGCTGCTCCACGTGTCAAGAGTACAGAACGAGCCAAGGCGATCGCATCAGCCGTATTGCCACCAAGGATATGGTTGGCAATGTTCACGATATCGGCAACATCAACCGTGCCGTCGCTATCATAATCAGCAGAAGTAGCCAAGAAATCATTTGCACTACTACCCAAAATGTGGTTAGCTACAGCCACAATATCGGCTACGTCAATCTCGTTATCTCCATTGGCATCACCAGGAATCGCTTCCACCACATTGAGAACAGAACCTATAGTCTCAATATTAGTTTTGTTACCAACCTTGTCAGTAATCACGATATCCTGCAATATGAGATTGTATGTACCCCTGTTCAAATCCGAGACCATAATGGGAAAATAAAGTACTGCTCCCTCATTACCTAGAAAAATCTCACTGGCTGTAGAATAGCAGAGCACACGTACCGTGCCGTTTTCCTGCTGCGCACTGTTCAACGTATGTGTAGTAGCATCGGCACGCTCCTCCTCAAAAGTAATGCCATAGGCAGTTCCATTGGTGTTCAACGCAATGTTCATTCCTTCGGGTAGTACAAGGTCAAACTGTATGGCAGTAATCTCATCCCTGTTTTTCAGATGTAGCGGAAGTATCGTTTCGCTGTTCTTCAATGCGGTGGCATTATTGAAATATACCACATTGTCAAACTCTGATACGCTCTTCGACTTTACTTTCACATCGCAGGTGGCCGTCAAACCGCTGCCATCCGCAGTGCTTGCAGAAATAATGGCTCTGCCTATTTGCAACGCGACAACATTTCCTGCCTCATCCACCTTAACAATATTTTCATCACTTGAAGTCCACACCAAAGTGGAAGATGATACATTCGAGGGTTGCAATGTCGCTGTAAGCATAGCATTATCTCCTTGGGTCAGTTCCAACTCTGTAGCGTCAAGCGTTAACGAGGTCGCCAACACCTTAGGTGGTATTACATGAACCAAACAGCTCGCATTCAGATTGCTACCATCAGTGGTCGTTGCGGTGATACTGGCCCAGCCTTCAGACAAAGCCACCACCTTACCGTTTGCACTAACTATTGCAACACTCGTATTGGTACTACTCCAAGTTACTTTTTGATTCGGAGCATCTGCTGGAAGTACCATTGTTTCTAATTGTAGTGTTTGATTCTGCTCCAACTCATACTCAGCATAATTAAGAGTTATATCCGTAATTATTCTAGGACCAACCGTAACTTCACATTGTGCACTTATTCCATTATCACTTATACAAGTTATTATGGCGGTACCTTCTTTCAATGCAGTAACAGTACCATCAGCCACTGAAGCCACAGAAGCATCACTCGTAGACCAAGTTAATGTCGTTTCAGCCTCACTGTCAATGACCACTGGAGTAAATGTGAAAGAATCACCACAGGTTAAGGACAAGGTGCTGGGTATGCTAATGGATACTACATCTACAGCCTTAATATTAAAAGTAACAGTTTCTCCTACAGAATAATTATATGATTTATAATTACTTACCGAATATGTCAATATATAATTTCCCTTCTGCAAAGGGGTTATTGCCATATATGCATATGCATAATGAATTCCATTAACTATATTGTCAACCGAAATACCTTCATATAACAGATTTTGAGCACCCGTTAGTCGATCCAAACTACAACATCTGTATGTTTTCCTGTTGAAACCGTAATCAGCAGGGTCGATTTCATATCTCTTTCCTACAGTAAGTACTATATCTATCGTATGGGTTGATCCATATACAATAAATGGAGAAAAAGCAGTCAGTAGAGTTAATAGAAATGACTTTAATACTCTCTTTTTATTCTTAATCATATACTTCATTTCATTTTATTAACATACAATTAATACTCTTTACTCGGATCATATTTGCTAAATGAAGTCGAACTGCCATCTTCTATCAGTTTTCCGTCAACAATCGTATATATACTACCATTTGAAACGACTAATTTGTTATCCACTTTTGTATATGTATAATAACGGCACGATTCACTGTAGTAAGCCATATGACCAAAAATCGGTCCAGCATACAGCTTATATAGCATTTCATTTTTATTGTTGGAATTAACAACAAACAAAGCACCACTGTATAATTTTAGTGTGCTGTCATCCACGATATGAATTACAGCACAAAAATTGTCAATAGAAAATCGTAGTCGTCCAAACTCAGGTCCCGTGTCACCATATCTTCCTTCACTGTCAATGAACAAAGAATATGAAGCTCTATACTCACGTGAGGAATACTTTTTTAGAACTTCGTTATTTTCAATAGCTTTATTTATCTCATCAAAATCGTCTTGATAGGGCATATTCTCTAAATCAAGCATATACCAACCTGTCAAAGTCTGCTTTTCTTCTAAATTTTCTACAGTATCGTCATTTGAACAAGAACTTAAAAAGACAATCACCAATAAATACAATATTTTTTTCATAACATGATAAATAAAAAAGGCGTGTAACCATTCATTCGCTTGTTTAATCGATAGGTTACCGCCAAGTGACCTTTGTACCAACAAGCACAGAATAGTCCACGCCTAACAGCGTGAACTTTCAGTCTACTTGTTCTCGGTACAGAATATTGGCGGTATTCATCGATTAGAGAACAAGAGCTAAAAGCTCCATATCAATATGTCAAGAACGAATGGAACGCTTTTTCGGTTAATAAATTGAGTTTAATTAACTTGATTTGGAGAGCCGTAACGCTATCGCGTCACCAGACTCTCACCATAAGCGTCCGCTCCGTTGTTTTACTCCATAGGCAATTCGTTTTATTCGTTAATACTACATAAACTTATAGAAAATTTTAAGCGTGAGACACGCTTTTCCCATTATGTCATCCCCACCCTTTTACCGTAATCCGTACAAATGAATCAAGGTGCCAGCGTGAAGATGGCGCAAAGGTAGTAAATAATCAGGAAAATTCGTGCAAACGAGCAAAATAAATGCAAGTTATTGCAATTTTGCAGCGAGTGTAGCTGAATTTCAACGAAGTCTCTATAAAACGAGTGTTGCGGAATAGGTTGTCCGGCTGCCCTTATCGGATGTAACGAACTGATACATTGCCGATAAGCAAGGACAACCTATGTTGTCCTTGGGGTGTCCGTCATCTGCGGGTCGCAGACCCTGTGATACTCTACTACGGCCGATTGCTAATCAGCCGTAACGGGTGGGGGATTAATCAACAGATTGGATGGATGCAACTGATTCTTTTTCTTTACTTTATTATTGTTTTCAACCACAGTTTTTATATGTTAGCAGGCGACCATTCGCGTGAATGGTCGCGACCATTTGCGCGATTGCTGGCGACCATTTGCGCGAATGGTCGCCAGCAAGAACAAACAAATATGGCAACAATCATAAAAAAAGATAGAGCACACTACGGCTCCATACTGTGTAATCGCACGTAATCTGCCGGATAGAACAAACAGCAACAAGGAAGACCTTGGGACAGCTGGGGTTGTCCTTGCCTATCTATTCATAATCAACACGTTGTATGCAACAAGGACAACCGGACAACCTGTTTGCGAAAAGCCATAATATAGGTATGCCAGACGTATCGCTTCAGGACAACGACATCACGGCAGGAACACATCATTGGAGAGCAGGGAAGCACATCGCATAGCCCTCTTGCTGGAACGAAAGACGTTTTCTTCACCGACAAATTGTCATCCATTGTCAGTAGAAGCACTAAAATAGAGTCATATATGGCGTACCAAAAACATGTTGGCAAGGTTTTTGTTGACAGATATATGTCAGATTGACACAGGATTTTCCGTTTTGACGATTCAGAACAGCAAATTGGCCAAATAGGAAATAGTAAATTAGTAAATTTAAGATATGAGTACTCAAGAAGAAAAGAAGATGACCGATGAGGAGCTGAACACTACTGCAACCGAAGAAACTGCAGAGACGATAGAGACTCCCGAGAATACTGAAAGTGTAGACCAACCTGCCGAGCAGGAGGAGCCCCTGAGCGAGGTTGACCAACTAAAGTTGCAATTAGCCGAGGCTGAGGCCAAGAACGCTGAGTTGCAGGACAAGTATCTGCGTCAGGCAGCCGAATTTGACAACTACCGCAAGCGCACCATCAAGGAGAAAGCCGACCTCATCAAAAGTGCGGCAGAGAAACTCATGGTGGCCGAATTGCCTGTAGTGGACGATATGGACCGTGCACTGGAGAATATGGAAAAGGGCATGGATGCCGATGCTTGCATCGAGGGATTCAAGCTCATCGTGCATAAGTTCAAGAATATACTCACACAGAACGGACTGGAAAAAATCGAAACTGACGGTCAAGAGTTCGATACCGACTACCACGAGGCTATAGCCCTCATCCCCGCTCCGTCAGAAGAGCTCAAGGGCAAGATTCTCGACTGCGTACAGCCTGGCTACAAATTGGGCGACAAGGTGATACGTCACGCCAAGGTGGCAGTAGGACAATAATAATTGAGAATTGAAAATTGAAAATTGAAAATTAGCCATCCGGATGGAAAACTGTTGACTGTTGGCTGTTGACTATTGACCATTTTAAGGCAACACACACGACACGATGGAGAAAAGAGACTACTATGAGGTGCTTGGCGTCGACAAGAAAGCGTCGGCCGATGAAATAAAGAAGGCATATAAGAAGATGGCCATCAAGTATCACCCCGACCGCAATCCGGGTGACAAGGAGGCCGAAGACAAATTCAAGGAGGCAGCCGAAGCCTATGAGGTACTAAGCGACGAGAACAAGCGTGCCCGGTACGACCAGTTTGGTCATGCAGGCATGGGCGGTGCTGCCGGTGGTGGCTATGGCGGACAAGGCATGTCAATGGACGACATCTTCTCCATGTTTGGCGACATCTTCGGTGGCCGTGGTGGTTTTGGCGGTTTCGGTGGCTTTGGTGGTGGCGGTGGCCGCCAGCAGGCACGCCGCTTCCGTGGCTCTGACCTCCGCATCAAGGTAAAGCTCAGCCTCAAGGAGGTAGCCGAGGGCGTAGAGAAGAAGCTCAAGCTGAAGAAATATGTACCCTGCTCGCACTGTAACGGAACTGGCGCCGAGAATGGTAGCGGCACAGAGACCTGCCCCGACTGCCATGGCACAGGTTCGGTGACACGCACCCAACAGACCATGTTCGGCATGATGCAGACCCAGGGCGTATGTCCCCGTTGCGGTGGTGAAGGCAAAATCATCAAGAACAAGTGTCCGCACTGTAGCGGTGAGGGTATCGTATATGCCGAGGAGATTGTTACCGTGAAGATTCCTGCCGGTGTGGCCGAGGGTATGCAGCTCTCCATGAACGGTAAGGGTAATGCAGGCAAGCACAATGGTGTACCGGGCGATTTGCTTGTACTCATCGAAGAGGAACCGTCAAAAGAGCTCATCCGTGACGAAAACGACCTTATATACAACTTATTGCTCGATGTACCCACCGCAGCACTTGGAGGAACGGCCGACATCCCCACCATCGACAGCAAGGTACGCGTAAAGATTGAGCCGGGCACACAGCCGGGCAAGGTACTGCGCCTCCGTGGCAAGGGACTGCCCAGCGTCAATGGCTACGGAACGGGAGACCTGCTGGTGAACATCAGCGTCTATATCCCTGAGACCTTGAGCCGCGATGAGAAAGCAGCAATGGAGAAGTTCCAAAAGTCCGACAACTTCCGTCCCAACGAAAGCCTGAAAGACAAGATTTTCCGCAAGTTCAAGAGCTTTTTTGACTGATGAAGAAATACATCCTGCCTCTGCTTATCCTACTGTTGGCCAACCACATTCCCACCCATGCCACACAACCTCTCAAGCGAGAGTTTCGCGGTGCATGGATACAGGTCGTGAATGGACAGTTCATAGGCATGTCAACCAACGAGATTCAACAGACATTGACCGCCCAGCTCGATGCCTTGCAACGGGCTGGCATCAACGCCATAATCTTTCAAGTCCGCCCTGAAGCTGATGCACTCTACATGAGCTACTACGAGCCCTGGAGCCGCTACCTCACCGGGGAACAAGGCTTGGCCCCTGACCCGTATTGGGATCCTCTGCAATGGATGATTGACGAGTGCCATCGCCGGGGAATGGAATTGCACGCATGGATCAACCCTTATCGTGCCAAAACCAAAAGCACCAACAGCCTCGGACTGAAGCACCCATACAAGAAATCTCCCGAACGATTCGTCCATTACGACGGCATGCTCATCTTCAACCCCGCCCTAAAGGAGAACCGTGACTATATCTGTACCATCGTAACCGACATCGTGAAGCGCTACGATATAGATGGACTTCATATAGACGACTATTTCTACCCCTACCCCGTGCCGGGAGTAGAGTTCGACGACGAACAGTCATTCCGTGACGACCCGCGAGGATTTACCGACAAAGGCGACTGGCGTCGCGACAATGTAAACCTTCTTGTGGAACAGTTGCACCATACGATACGCCGCGTAAAACCATGGGTTAAATTTGGAATATCACCTTTCGGCATCTATCGCAATCAAAAAAGCACTCCCAAAGGAAGCGCCACAAACGGTCTACAGAACTACGACGACCTCTATGCCGACATCTTATTGTGGATTGACAAAGGGTGGATAGACTACACCATCCCCCAACTCTATTGGGAGATAGGACACAAAACCGCTGACTACGAGATCCTGATAGACTGGTGGGCAAAGCACGCCAACGGCCGTCCACTCTTCATTGGGCAAGATGTAATGCGCACCGTAAAAGCCACAGACACCGCACAGCCGACCCAGCACCAGCAAACACGCAAAATGCAGCTACAGCGTAGCTATAAGAGCATAGGTGGAAGCTGCCAATGGCCAGCTAGTGCTGTTGCCGACAACGCTGGAGGCTATGCCACCGCACTCAGCAAAGAGCATCACCGTTGGCTTGCGCTGCAACCTGAATATCCTTTTATCGACAAAAGAGCGCCCAAGCGTGTGAAGCATCTCGAAGTGATATGGACCAACGACGGACCTATACTCTGCTGGACTGCCCCTGCGTATAAGGACGAGATGAACCGCCCCATAAAATATGTAGTATACCGATTTACCAAGGAAGAAAAAATAAACCTCAATGACGCTACCAAAATAATGGGATTTACACAAAGCACCTTCTTCCCTCTGACCTATCAGGACGGCAAAACACAATACACCTACGTAGTGACGGCCCTTGACCGCTTGCACAACGAGTCGAAAGCGCAAAGAAAGAAAATAAAGCTATAGACAAGGTTTATTCACCCGTTTTTATTACCTTTGCATCATTATTTAAAATAGATGACAGCAAGGTTGCGCAAATATATCATTTCATCGGTCATTACTATTGTATGCTCGCTCAGTTCGCTTGCCCTGCATGCAAAGACAAGCGATCCTTTTTTTGCACCCGATACTCTCATTGCAACAACTGCAAAAAACGCTACTGACACCACACTCATAGCCATCTCAGACTCACTGTCAAGCGACACTATACCCCAAAAGCGTGACGAGTTGGAGGCACCAGTCATCTACCAGTCAAAAGACTCCATGGTATGGTACAAGAACGGCGATGCCTATCTCTATGGTAACGGGCAAGTAAACTATCAGCAAATAGAGCTCAAGGCCAACGAAATCACCATCGACCTGGACAACTCCACCGTACATGCACAGGGTACCACCGACTCTACTGGAACAGTAATCGGACGCCCTATCTTTGCCGACGGGGGTACGCCTTATGAATCAAAGACGATGAGCTATAATTTCAAGTCGCGCAAGGGACTCATCAACAATGTAACCACGCAACAAGGCGAAGGCTACATGACCAGCAATACAGTGAAAAAAGGTGCCGAGAACGAATTCTACATCCGCAATGGGCGATACACAACCTGCGAAGACCACGAACACCCCCACTTCTACCTCTCGCTCACTCGTGCCAAGATGCGTCCCAACGAGGACATCGTGTTCGGGCCGGCCTATCTCGTTGTGGCCGATGTACCTCTACCGATAGCATTGCCGTTCGGTTTCTTTCCCTTTACCAAAGATTATTCATCAGGGTTTATCATGCCATCATATGGCGATGAGCTGGAACGCGGCTTCTACCTCCGCGACGGAGGTTACTATTTCGCCATCAGCGACCTGATGGACCTGAAACTCACGGGAGAGATTTTCACCAAAGGTTCATGGGGTGCCAATGCAATATCAAACTACCGCAAACGGTACAAGTATTCGGGCAACGTGAACCTCAGCTACATGGTGACCAAGACAGGTGAAAAGAACATGCCCGACTATAGCGTATCAAAGAACTTTAAGATTGTATGGAGCCACAGACAGGATGCCAAGGCCAACCCCAACCAGAACTTCTCGGCCAGTGTCAACTATGCTACCTCGAACTATGAGCGAAACAATCTTTCGAGCATGTACAATCCTACGTTGACCTCACAGAGCATACGAACATCAAGCGTGAGCTATTCGCGCAGCTTCCCTGACCAAAAGCTCAACCTCTCCGGTTCATTCAACATATCGCAGAATATGCGCGACTCGACCCTCGCACTTACCCTGCCCTCACTGAACTGGTCGGTAAGCCGTATATACCCCTTCAAAAAGAAAAAAGCACGCGGTGAAGAAAAATGGTACGAAAAGATTTCATTCACCTATACCGGCTCGCTCAGCAACAGTATCACCGCCAGGGAGAGCGAAATACTCGACAAAAACATATTCAAAGATTGGCGCAACGGTGTAAAACACTCCATCCCTATCAGCGCCACGTTCACGGCATTCAAATATATCAACATCACTCCATCGTTCAATTATACCGAACGGTGGTATAGCCACAAAGTAAACCGTGCGTGGGACGAAGAGCGCATGCGTGAAGTGCGCGACACTACCTACGGGTTTAACCGCGTATACAACTACAACCTTTCTGTCAGTGCCAACACCAAACTATACGGATTCTACAAGCCACTCATCGGCAAGAAGATAGAGATGATACGCCATGTGTTCACCCCCTCGGTAAGCTATACACTGACCCCCGACTTCGGTGATTCCAAGTACGGATACTATAAATCATACACCTACACCGACGCTAAGGGCGAAGTACGAACCGTAGATTATTCACCTTATGCCGGCTCGCTCTATGGTGTTCCAGGCAAAGGGAAATCGGGCAGTATCAGCCTGAATGTATCCAACAACGTGGAGATGAAAATCAAGAGCGACCGCGATACCACAGGCATACGCAAGATTAGCCTCATCGATGAACTTGGAGGAAGCATATCATACAATATGGCAGCCAAGACACGGCCTTGGAGCAACCTTTCTACCCGTATCCGTCTGAAACTGACAAAGAACTATACATTCAGCCTCAACTCTGTATGGGCCACCTACGCCTACGAGTTCAACGAGAATGGACGTGTTGTCGTAGGCGACCGTACCGAGTGGTCATACGGACGCTTCGGACGCTTTCAGGGCATGAGCCAAAACTTCTCATACACCTTCAACAACGGGACATGGAAAAAGTGGCAAGAACAGCTCGACAAACTGCTCAACCCCACCAAAGAGGAGGAAGAAGAAGCTAACAACAGTACGGCTCTAAGTGCCCCCAACAAGAAGAGCAACAAAGATGCCGAGGGGAGCAAAAAAGGTGAAGTGGAGCTTGATGAGGATGGCTACATGGCATTCAGCCTCCCATGGTCGTTCTCCATATCATACGGTATCAGTATGAGAGAAGACACGCAGGCGAAAATCAACGAGAAGACCATGCGCTACCCCTACAAGCTGACCCAGAACATGAACTTCTCGGGCAATGTCAAACTATCGAACAAATGGAATATCAACTTTTCTTCCGGTTGGGACTTCATGGACAAGGAGCTCACTACCACCACGATGAATATCACGCGCGATCTCCACTGCTTCAACATGTCATGCGGTGTGGTACTTAAGCCCTACAAATCATACAACTTCAGTATACGGGCCAACTCGGCCATGCTTGCCGATGCCCTCAAGTATGACCAACGTAGTAGTGCCGGTGGGAATGTAGACTGGTATTGACCGCAAAAAACACATGAGACACGCACTCCCCTATCTGATGCTCCCCGCAGTCGCGGCACTCCTTGCCGCCAATCTCCTATATGGTTCTATACATATCCCTGCCAGCGAAGTGATCACCATCCTACTTGGAGGTGAAGGCTCACAGCCATCGTGGAGCTACATCATCTGGGAGTCGCGCCTGCCCCAAGCCATCACAGCACTGCTCACGGGCGCTGCCTTGGCTGTATCGGGCCTAATGCTACAGACAACCTTCAACAATCCCTTAGCAGGGCCAGACATACTCGGTATAAACTCCGGTGCCGGACTCGGTGCAGCCATCGTACTGCTTCTCTTCGGAGGCATCATGCCGGCAGGGAACCTTCTCTTCAGTGGCTCACTTGCCTTAGTAGCTTCAGCTTTCATGGGGGCCCTGTCAGTCACCATGCTCATTCTTCTCTTTGCATCCCGCCTGCGCAGCAATTCCATGCTGCTCATCATTGGCATGATGATAGGATATATAGTCTCATCCATAGTCTCACTCCTCAACTTCTTCTCTACGGCCGAGGGTGTACAGTCCTATATGATGTGGGGTATGGGCAACTTTGGTGGGGTTTCACGTGCCCAACTGCCCCTATTCAGCACACTTATACTCGCAGGACTGGGCACTGCCGTCAGCCTTATCAAACCGCTCAATGCCCTTCTCCTCGGTGAACGCTATGCCCGTAACCTCGGGGTCAACATACGCCGCACACGCATCCTGCTGCTCCTCTCCACTGGACTACTCGTAGCTGTCACCACCGCCTACTGCGGCCCCATAAACTTCATCGGCCTTGCCGTGCCTCACATTGCCCGCCTCATGCTCGGCACGAGCAATCATCGCACGCTCATGCCCGCAACCCTACTCATGGGGAGCCTTATAGCCCTGCTGTGCAACCTTATCAGTATCCTTCCCGGTGACCATGGACTGTTACCACTCAACGCCATCACGCCCATCATCGGTGCACCCATCATCATCCACGTCATCATGAATCAGCGCAAAAGCCTCAGATAACCTGTCTCTTATAATATCGGCACAAGGTATTCAGCCCACACTCCTCACACTTTGGTTTACGCGCAATGCAGGTATAGCGCCCATGTAGTATGAGCCAATGGTGAGCGATAGGGATGAGCTCATCAGGAATATGTCGCGTAAGCTCTTTCTCAACACTGTAAGGGGTAGTGCAGCGTGCCGGCACCAGCCCTATGCGATGACTCACACGAAAGACATGCGTATCGACAGCAAATGCAGCCTTTCCCCACACTACAGATTGTATTACATTAGCCGTTTTACGCCCTACACCAGGCAGGCGCACCAGTTCTTCCAACGTACAGGGTACCTCACCACCAAAGTCGCGCACCAGCATCTGCGCCATGCCTACCAAATGCTTTGCCTTGTTGTTGGGGTATGATACACTCTTTATATATTCAAAGATAACCTCGGGCGTGGCCAATGCCATTGCCTCGGCAGTAGGATAGTCATACATTAAGCGAGGAGTCACCATATTGACCCGTTTGTCGGTACATTGCGCCGAGAGGATGACCGCTACCAGCAAACTGAATGGAGAGTCGTAGTCCAATTCCGTCTCTGCCATCGGCATAGCCTCCTTAAAATAGGATATCGTGCGCTCGAACAGTTCTTTCTTTTTCATCATAATCTTTTTTGAAATTGTAAAATTAGTGCAAAATTTCGGTCAACCGAAATTTTGCACTAATTTTGCATCAAATTGCAGAAAATACAAGTTTCAAATAGAATGACAGAAAAGAAAATCCCCAGCGAATTGGGGACACGGCCTGTGGGTGAACTACTGAAGCAGTATGCTGTGCCCGCCATCATAGCGATGCTGGCATCATCGCTATATAATATTGTAGACAGCATCTTCATCGGGCATGGTGTAGATGCGCTGGCTCTATCTGGTCTGGCTGTAACCTTCCCGCTGATGAATATCTCCACAGCATTCGGTGCCATGGTGGGCGTGGGTTCATCGACCCTCATATCGGTGAAACTCGGTCAGAAAGATTACAAGATAGCTCAACAGATACTGGGCAATGCTGTGGTCATGAACGTGGTGATGGGCATCATCTTCGGTGCCTTATCGCTTGTGTTCCTTGACCCCATCCTCTACTTCTTCGGAGCGAGCGATGCCTCCATCAGCTATGCCCGTGAATACATGCAGATTATCCTGTGGGGTAATGTATTCACTCACATCTACTTCGGCTTCAATGCTTTATTGCGTGCCATGGGGCATCCCAAGATGGCCATGAAGGCAACCATAACCACGGTGATTGTCAATACGGTGCTCGACCCACTGTTCATCTTTGACACCATCGACCTCGGCTTCGTGCAGTTTAGCGGTGCCGGATGGGGCATACGCGGAGCAGCCATTGCCACCGTACTGGCCCAATGCATATCATTGATATGGCAGCTGCGTGTGCTGAGCGACAAACGTGAGTTCATCCACCTCAAGCGCGGCATATACCGCCTAAAAAGCTACATAGTGAAGGAGGTATTAGTGATAGGTCTTTCTCCCTGCCTGATGAACCTCGCCTCATGCTTTGTGGTCATCTTCATCAATCGCGGACTAGCCGACTATGGTGGCGACTATGCTGTGGGCGCATACGGTATAGTACACAAGATGACCTTCATCTTCGTTATGATAGTCATGGGATTCACCCAAGGCATGCAGCCCATCGCCGGATATAACTACGGTGCCAAGGCGTACGACCGCGTAAACAAGGTGCTGAGGATAACCATCGCACTGGCAACAGCAGTCACTACGCTGGCCTTCGTCATCGGAGAGTTCTTCCCCGGATATGTTGCGCGCATCTTCACCTCTGACGAGCAGATGATCGAGATGGCTGTAGTGGGCATGCGCTACAACTGCCTTATGTTCCCCATCGTAGGGTTCCAGATGGTGGCTGGCAACTTCTTCCAGAGCATCGCCCAGCCAGGCAAGGCCATCTTCCTATCGTTGAGCCGCCAGCTACTGTTCCTCGTGCCGTTCATCATCATCTTCCCACACTTCTGGGGTATCGACGGTGTGTGGATAAGCCTGCCAGCATCAGACCTCGTATCATCGATCACGGCAGCAATCATGCTGGGATACTATTTCAAGACACACAAGATGTAAAGACATTCCATTCTGAGAGTAAGCAAACGACATTTCATCACTACCTTCTGAACAACAAGGCATAAAGCAATCATTATGAATAAGCCATTCATCATCAACATCGGTCGGCAACTCGGCAGTGGCGGACGCAGCATTGCCGACATATTGGCACGCCACTACGGTATCACTGCATACGACCGTAAGCTCATCGAGCTGGCAGCCCGAGAAAGCGGACTCAGCCAGGAGTTATTCGAGAATGCCGACGAGAAGAAGAGGCACGGATTCTTCCACGCCATCTTCTCCAACCGCTCAATGACCAATGCCCTCGGCAGCAACGACTCGTACCTGAGCAACGATGCACTGTTCAAGGTGCAAAGCGACATCATACGCGACCTTGCCGAACACGAGTCGTGCATCTTCATCGGACGCTGTGCCGACTATATCCTGCGTGACCACCCTAACTGCATTAACCTCTTCTTCACCGCCAACTTCGAAGACCGTGTGGCACGTATGGCCAGCGAGAAGGGTATCACTAACGAGCAGGCAGCCGAACTCGTAGAGAAGACCGACCGCCGCCGCGCTGCATACTACAACTACTATAGTGGAAAGACATGGGGAGCTGCCGAGAGCTACGACCTCTGCATCAACACCTCACACCTCGGACACAAGGGCACAGCCGAACTGCTGAAAGAATATATCGGGTTAAGAATGAAATGAGAGTGAAGAGTGGATATTGACTCCATCATTCGGAAGCATCATGTGGAATATAGAAGCCACTCCACCCTATCGCTTTCCGATATTGTGCATGGGCGCTTGTAGGCACAGCGAGCTTAGCTCTCACATAGGTTAGCGTGGAAAATATCTCACCCCTACACTTTGGGGGCATAGGGGAACGGCAGATGACCATTTCCAACGATTGACAATCAGAAAAAGCATTCACCGCAATCTCTTTCAGGCCTCTTCCAAGCCTTACTTTCCTAAGTTTAGTACACCCCTTAAAGGTATGACGCTCTATTGAGGCTACACGATCGGATATGGCGCAGTAGTCCAGATTACTACAATAACAGAAGGCATAATCTCCGATGGTATTCACTGTCGATGGCAATACTATGGAATCGATGCTTATGCAACCTTCGAATGCAGCATCTCCAATAGACACCAGACTGTCAGGCAAGGATACGGAAGTAACACCTTTACTGCCACGAAACGCTGCATCGGCTATGGCTACAACCTTATATTCCATCCCATCATAATTGACCATAGTAGGGATTACTACTGTGCCTGCATACGGAGTCCCATCAGGAGGAGCAGTGACCTCGGCAGTCATATACCAAACCTGGATATCGTACCATACCCCATCAATCTGCACTACTTCCGCACTTGCCGTAAAGCGACCCAACAGCAAGGCCACGGCAAGAAGGGCATGCCTGACATTAACCATGACACTCATACCTCTTTTATAGTCCATAATAACCATATCCCTTCATTATCATTCGTCAGAAATGGTTACAAACTTATGAAAACTTTTTCAAATAGCCACATGTTTCCTAAAGATTCTATCGCATGATAGCCTCTATCTGTTCTTTCCTTAGTTGTTTTATAACATTTAACCAGTGTGAGGGAGGAGGTATTTTAATCTTTTTTACTATTTTTGCGCAATATAAAAGATTTTAACAATAGAAACATAGAGAATATGAAGAAAAACTTAGGCTTTATAGCCAAACGTTTAGCTGTAGCATTATTGGTTACAATCAGTGGTACGTGCCTGGCAGCGGCCGACAACCCCGAGGGACTGACGTTCAAAGTAGACGGATTCACCTACCGCGTAATCCAAGACGACAAGGTGGAGCTCATAGAGATTCCCCAGAAGTTCAAGCAACTGAAGCAAGCAGACTGCCATATAGACCTCACGCCAACCATCAGGTACAAGAAACAATACTACGAGCTGGTCTCCATCCCCGACGATGTGTTTAGCGACATCCATAGAGACAACCGCATGGTATTGCTGCTACCGACTACGGTCAGCCACATAGGGACGAACAACCAGATACACAACCTGCGCTACAACATCGACCTATACAACAACTGGATGGATACAGGAGAGACAATCCTACTCAGCAAAGATGGCACATCAATCGTTTGGGTCAACAAGAGCAAGACACGCAAGTTCAAGCAGATGCCTCTTCCGGAAACAATCAAGGTAATACCCTCATGGTTTTGGCAATGTTTCCCCAACATGCAACGGATAGTAGTGCCTGATGGACTTGACGAAGAAGCCATCCGGCAATTGTTTGACGGCTGCACACCCTATATGAAAGGCAGGAACCTCTTCCTTGTACAATCCGACAAGACCGGAGAGGTTATCTGGAAAAGCACTCTCTGCAGCCATGTCACCATCCTCGACTATCCAAGCGCTTGGGACGCTACCCACCAAAGCACCATAAGGGAGCACTTCACGGAATTGGAGCTCTGCCTTGCCGACGGCTGCGAATACCCATGCATCTACATGGACGACATACCCTACAACTCCCAATCGGGAGAAGCTGCCATAGCATCAGCATCCAATAGCCAAGAACTCAGGAAAGACACCCTCACCTTGTCTGTCAACCAGTTTACAATGGCCACTCCGCAGTTCATTGCGTTCCATGCACCCAAACACATCAGGATCATAAACAATACGAGAGAAGACGTCAAGTTCGACCGGAAGAGCCTGAGCAATGTCAGCCAATTGGCTATAACCCAAGGCATCAACACATCGCTTACCCGTATCGGGAAGTGCTATGTGGACAGCATAAGTACCCCATTCAGGAACTACTACGGCAACCTCTACAACCCCACCACGGGCGAACTGTTCATCCTCACCCGGCAAGATACCATAGAAGTGTGGATGGATGATGAGAACGAAGAGGCTATGACCTACTACATAGAGCAACTCACTGCGGCAAATGCCGTCAAGCATGTGGTGTATACCACAGATAATAGCAATAAAACCGGAAGCAAGGAGAAGTTGGCGGACGCGGGAGATGCCGCCACGTCCTCCAAAGTCTATAAAGTCGTCGAGCGCCAACCCGAGTTCCCCGGGGGCATGAAAGAACTGATAAAGTTCCTACAAAAGAATATCCAATATCCTACGATATGCCAAGAACAAGGTATTCAAGGAGTCGTTGTCGTACAGTTCGTAGTAGACGAAAACGGCAATATCACCGACACCCAAGTTGTGAAGCGCGTCAATCCGTATCTCGACAAGGAGGCACTCCGTGTCATCTCCATCATGCCACCTTGGAATCCCGGTATGCAGAAAGGACGCTATGTCAGAGTGAGATTCACCCTTCCTGTCACATTCAAACTGAAGAACAAATGACCGTCTTGCCAAGGTGCAGCTAACTGCACCTTGGCTCTTTTTCGGTAAGTTCATAGATTTCGGGGCTCTCCTATTGGCTGATTCCAGTATAGACAGTCCCGTACTGTAGTCCAGACGGCTCCGGACTACAGTTCAGATGGCTTTGGACTGCAGTTCAAGACAGCTCTGAACTATAGTTCAGGCAGCTTTGAACTGTAGTTCAGACAGCTCGGAACTGCAGTACTTGCTTTTGAGCAAAGTACTGCAGATAAGTTTCTTTCTAAGATTTCGCTCCCTTTTCCTCCCAATGGAAAGGCTCGAAATTGGTGTCAGCATCTTTCCACGAGGGTTTGCGCATAGCATAGATGATGAGCGGAGCAGCTACCACCACCACACATCCGATGACGAGCACGGCATACCACATGGTCTTGCTGCCCACGGCAATCTGACCGGGAGGAATGAAACTGAGGATAAAGGCTAAGAGCGAACCGAGGAAGCCTACACCACCCACAATCCACATCAGACCGTTGCCCTTCGAACCGATGCGGAAAGGACGGTTGGCTTTCTTCATGCTGTAGCGCAGATAGATGGCGGCGGCAAACATC
>JAFQLT010000096.1 GCA_017396545.1 Bacteroidaceae bacterium
CACCCAGACGCCTTTGGAAAAACTTGCGAAATTTGGTTTATACGATCTGTTCACAACATTTCAATTAGAGGAACTAAACAAGAAGTCGCTCATACTCACCTCCGACAAGTCCAGAATAACCATGCGGAAGTACTAAAACAATCTATCGAAATGACCCGAACGAGCAGCCCCCTCCATTTCCATCTCAGCCACATCCTGCACTGCGCCATTGCTGCAGTCATCTGCTTGTTCTCTCTACCACAGCATATATCAGCACAGGCTATCGAAGCCGGATATGGGAAAGGTGCAGTATTGAAATTCGACGACTGGCTGACGAACGATGCCTTGAAGGAGCAAGACGCCCAGAGCTTCTGGCTGGGCTACATCTATCAGACCCATGCCGAGGAGGACTGTGGCTATGCCTCAGACTACAACTACCCCACCTTCACATTCGGGCTACTTGTATCAGATTTCAACAAGGTACGCCTGAGATTCAATCCTCGAGGCACACGCCCCATCAACTACGACTCGCGCTGCGGCACCTCATTTACTGCGTACGCCTCGATCCGCCGTGCCTTTTTCCGTACAAGATCAGGATGGAGTGCCGATTACAGGTTCAGCAATGGCATTGGCTACAATACACATATATATAACAGGTATAATAATGTCGACAACATCATGCTGGGTTCACGGTTGGCCGTATACTTCGATGTGGCCTTTGCCCTCAACTACCGCTACCGCCAGTACGAGTTCTTTGCAGGTCCCGAGTTCCGCCATCTCTCCAATGGCGGAGTGATGCGCCCCAACAAAGGTATCAACAAAGCCGGCATAGGAGTCGGCATACGCTACCATCTGCAGCCACACGACTCCATCTCCTTCAAGCGTATACACAAGCCGTTCGACGAGAAGAGGATATATGTGAACATTGCCTACAGTTCAGGTCTGAGAGGTTCACAAGGCGAGTGGCTCTACGATGCCAACAACTATATATGGAAGGACAACGATATCGAAAACGTAAAATACGGCAAGGACGGTTACCGACTCTGCCACTACCATTTGGTGTCTACTGACCTCATGTTCCGCTATGCCCGCCGATACGCCTCTGGCATAGGTATTGATGCTTTGTACGAGCCTTACAACCGTGACGTAGAGATACAGAATCCCAAAGCCGATCGTTCAGTCATGTCCAAGTGGTCGTTCGGCATTGCAGCCAAGCATGAAGTATTCTTCCGCCGCATCAGCATGCAGGTAGCTTTGGGATGGTATCTGAGCCGCCCACTCAATGACTATTCCAATACCGCCGATGAATATCCATACTATGAGCGAGTAGGTCTACGATATAATCTTCCATGGCTCAACAATAGCATCTCTGTAGGATACAACATATACGCCCACATCACCAAAGCCTACGGCACGGAATTGATCATAAACTTCAAACTTCCGGTAATCAAGCTGCACTAAAGAGGTACCACCGCCCTATTTCTCTACCAGTGCCTCGGCTTTTGCCCGCAGCATATCGAAAGGCATGGTACCCATCTGACGCTCAATACTGCCGTCGATACCGATAAAGAAAAGCGTTGGCACCGAACGTATAGCCGCAGCTGCCGCCAAAGCTTCATTCCTGTCCACATCCACTTTGAGCACCTTGAGACGCCCCTCGAATTCATTGGCCAGACGCTCCAGAGAGGGAGCGAGCGCTGCACATGGACCACACCACGTGGCATAGAAGTCAAGCACCACAGGCATTCTGCCTGTATAGTCGTAGCCGCGTAGATACGGCAAATAAGTCCGTACGTTTTCCATTTCATTTAGTTTTATAGGTTATCAATCTATTGTCCACATTCATAGTACAAAGATACAATCTCCTGTATTTGTTCACAACAGCCCTTCACTATCACCACATAGAAACAGTCTATACCTCTTAACAGGTGTGGTGGAAAAAATGTGGAAAACTTCGTTCCTGAACCTTTTACAAAACAACTCCTTTTATATACTTTTGCATCCACAAAACAATACACCTATGCCAACACCCCGACAAACCCGAAAGACGATAACCGCACGTTCCGTGAAACAAACCGACGATTATGGACACTTACAACCACAAGCACCCGAGCTTGAAGCTGCTGTGCTGGGTGCTCTAATGATAGAAAAAGATGCTTATCCGCTCGTCAGCGAGATGCTTAAGCCGGAGTCTTTCTATGAGCATCGTCATCAGCTACTCTACAAAGCCATACAGACTCTAGCCATACAGCAGAAACCTATCGACATCCTTACTGTAGCCGAGCAGTTGCGATCTACAGGTGAGCTTGAGGAAGTAGGCGGTCCTGTCTACATATCCCAATTGGCCGGCAGTGTCAACTCTTCGGCACACATCGAGTATCATGCCCGTATCATTGCACAGAAGTTTCTTGCCCGTGAACTGATAACCTTCACAAGTGGCATCCAGACCAAGGCATTCGATGAGACACAAGATGTAGAAGACCTGATGCAGGAAGCCGAAGGGCAACTCTTCGCCATCTCGCAACAGAACATGAAAAAGGATTATACACAAATCAATCCCGTCATCCAACAGGCATACGAGCAGCTGAAGGTTGCTGCATCGCGTGATTCGGGATTGAGCGGACTCTCTACTGGATTCCACGAACTGGATAGATATACTTCGGGGTGGCAAAACTCAGACCTTGTCATCATTGCTGCCCGTCCAGCGATGGGTAAAACGGCTTTCGTGTTGTCAATGGCCAAGAATATCGCCGTGAGCAATCATGAGCCGGTAGCCCTGTTCTCACTTGAGATGAGCAACGTGCAGTTGGTGAATCGTCTCATCACTAATGTATGTGAAATTCCAGGTGAGAAGATCAAGAGTGGTCAGCTTGCCCCATATGAATGGGGGCAGCTCGACAGCAATATAACGGCGCTAGTCGATGCACCTCTCTATGTAGACGATACTCCCTCGCTTTCCATCTTCGAATTGCGCACCAAGGCACGCCGTTTGGTGCGTGAGCACGATGTAAAGCTCATCATCATAGACTACTTACAGCTGATGAATGCTTCAGGTGCATCATTTGGCAGCCGTCAAGAGGAGGTGAGTACTATTTCGCGATCACTCAAGGGATTAGCCAAAGAGCTAAACATTCCCATCATTGCTCTTAGCCAGCTCAATCGCGGTGTAGAAAGTCGTGAAGGTATCGAAGGTAAACGTCCACAGTTGAGCGACCTTCGCGAGTCAGGAGCTATCGAGCAGGATGCCGACATCGTATGCTTCATCCATCGTCCTGAGTACTACAAGATTTATCAAGACGAGAAGGGTAACGACCTGCATGGCGTAGCTGAGATTATCATAGCCAAACATCGTAACGGTGCGGTTGGAGACGTGCGCCTACGCTTCGTGGGCAACTATGCCCGTTTCCAGAACCTTGAAGACGAGAGCTTGGTTCCTCGACCCGAAGACGCGGTATTAGGATCAAAGATGAACAGCCGCAGGCCTAATGGCAGCGATCAGTATTTCGGCATGCCTCCTGTACCTCCACCACCTGAAAACCCGTTTCCAGAGGGAGGAGTCTCTGAGGATGTGCCGTTCTAAGGACAAGGAAAAGTTTCCTTGACAGAGGATTTTGCATTGTATTCTATTGTAGATTTTCCGATGGAGTGCAATGTATAGCTTTCAAAAAGAAGAACACCTACCACTTTTAAGCGCGTATTGTATGACTATAGCGCAGAAAACGCTCTATTCCTTTCGTTTTCATTGATATTTTTTATATCTTTGCAGCTTGAAATTTGAAAATAGGTATTAGAATGAGTGTACACAAGATGACCCCCGACTATATTATTGAGGTTAGTTGGGAGGTGTGCAATAAGGTAGGTGGCATCTATACAGTGCTCTCGACAAGAGCAAAGACAATTTTGACGAAGACAGATGCCCAATTGATGTTTATAGGTCCCGACCTTTGGAAAGAAACGGCGAACCCGCTGTTCAAAGAAGATAAACGCTTGATGGCCGGATGGCGCAAGAAAGCAACCGAAGAAGGTCTCAATATACGTATAGGACGGTGGATGATTCCCGGTGAGCCAGTAGCCGTACTTGTAGATTTTACTCCTTATTATAATATAAAGAACGATATCTATGCCGAGGCATGGAATCTCTTTAAGGTGGATTCACTGCACGCCTATGGCGACTACGATGAGGCCAGCATGTTCTCATACGCAGCAGCC
>JAFQLT010000097.1 GCA_017396545.1 Bacteroidaceae bacterium
AAGAAGTATGCCGAAGACACCAAGGCACTGGAGAAGGCCAAGGTAGAGATTGCCGGCGAGGACTTCCGCGAGGGCCTCACCGCCGTCATCTCCATCAAGGTGGCTGAGCCCCAGTTTGAGGGACAGACCAAGACCAAGCTCGGCAACTCCGAGGTGGCAGGTGCCGTACAGCAGGCCGTAGGCGAGACGCTCGCCAACTACCTTGAGGAGCATCCCAAGGAGGCCAAGATGATTGTAGACAAGGTGGTGCTGGCCGCACAGGCGCGTATCGCAGCCCGCAAGGCACGCGAGAGCGTACAGCGCAAGAACCCCATGAGCGGTGGCGGACTTCCCGGCAAGCTGGCCGACTGCTCCGACAAGGACCCCTTGAACTGCGAGCTCTTCATCGTCGAGGGTGACTCGGCCGGTGGATCGGCCAAGCAGGGTCGCTCACGCCTCACACAGGCCATCCTCCCCATTCGCGGTAAGATCTTCAACGTGGAGCGCGTGATGTGGCACAAGGCTTTCGAGCACGAAGAGGTGAACAACATCATACAGGCCCTCGGCGTACGCTTCGGACTCAACCCCGAGAACAGCAAGGAGGCCAACTACGAGAAACTGCGCTACTACAAGACCATCATCATGACCGATGCCGACGTCGATGGCTCACACATCGACACCCTCTTGATGACCCTCTTCTACCGCTACATGCCCGAGCTCATCGAGAACGGACACCTCTTCATCGCCACCCCGCCCCTCTACCTCTGCAGCAAGGGCAAGAACAAGCGCTACTGCTACGATGATGCCGACAAGGACCGCTTCATCGCCGAGTTCGGTAACGGCAGCGAGGCTGGCATCACCATCCAGCGATACAAGGGTCTTGGTGAGATGAACCCCGAGCAATTGTGGGAGACCACCATGAACCCCGATACACGCCTCCTGAAGCAGGTGACCATCGAGAACGCCGCCGCCGCCGACTACGTGTTCTCTATGCTCATGGGTGAGGATGTAGGTCCGCGTCGCGAGTTCATCGAGAAGAACGCTACCTATGCCAATATCGATGCATAAAGACTGACTCCTATATATTATTATATATATTAAAGAATCACGCGCGAGCAAATACCAACTTCGCGCGTGATTCTTTTTTGAGCATCGTTTCAATACCGACAAGTAATCCTGCCATGCTCTTTTCCCTATACACCATTTGCATTTACGCATTTTTATTGCGTAATTTGCAATGTTATTGATATTTTGTACAATGAAACTACTCTTACGCACTCTCATCGCCTTCCTTCTTGGTCTGGCCATTACAGGCGCCATGCTCTTCCTCCCTGCCGGCACATGGTGCTATCCCGGTGCATGGCTTTTCATGGCACTGCTCTTCATCCCTATCCTTATTATGGGAGTGGTGTTATTGATTAAGAATCCCGAGTTGCTGCGCAAGCGCTTGGAAATGAAGGAGCGTGAGAAGGAGCAGCGGAGCGTGGTGGCACTGTCGGGACTGCTTCTCGTAGGTTCGTTCATTGTGGCAGGGCTCGACTTCCGGTTCGGTTGGAGCCACGTTTCATCCGTCGTCATCATCATCGCCTCTATAGCATTGCTCATAAGCTATGCGCTCTATGCCGAGGTGTTGCGCGAGAATGTGTATCTTTCGCGTGTGGTCGAGGTGCAGCAGGGGCAGCGTGTCATCGATACGGGATTGTACGGCATTGTGCGCCATCCCATGTATGCGGCAGTCAGTCTGCTCTACCTCTCCATTCCGCTCGTGCTCGGTTCGTGGTGGGCACTATTAGTGATGTCGCCCTGTGTGCTCCTGCTGGCTGCACGCATCAAGAACGAGGAGCAGGTACTGCGCCAAGGCCTTCCCGGCTACATAGCGTACACCCAACGTGTGCGCTATCGCATGATTCCTTTTGTTTGGTAGGGAGTAGCGCTATCGTACGGAGTAAGATAACTGCAACAAGATATATACTATGAATAACAACACTACATTATCGGCTAAGCCGCATTACGAGCTGCTCGATGGTCTGCGTGGCGTGGCGGCCATTCTCGTGCTTTTCTACCATATCTTCGAGGGATTCTCCTTTGCCGAGGTCACCAATAATGCAGGTAGCGGCATCATCAGTACGCTGAACCATGCACATATCGCTGTAGACTTCTTCTTTATCCTTTCGGGCTTTGTCATCAGCTATGCCTACGACAATCGCTGGAGCGGGATGAATACATGGCAGTTCTTCAAGCGGCGTCTCATACGTCTGCATCCGATGCTCATCATGGGTGCTATCATCGGGTTTGTAGCTTTCGCTTTGGTGGGCTTTGAGCGTTGGGACAGCACCACGACACCCGTAGGCTGCGTGATGATAGCCCTGCTGCTCACGATGCTGATGATACCCGTACTCCCCGGTCTGCCTTACGAGGTGCGCGGCAATGGGGAGATGTTTCCTCTCAATGGTCCTGCGTGGTCGCTCTTCTTCGAGTACCTCGGTAATATCCTCTATGCCCTCTTCATCCGTCGCCTCTCTACCAAGCTGTTGGCTTTGCTGACGGTCGTGTTGGGGATTCTGTATGCCTGGTTCTTCGTGGGCGATGTCTCCAGGTATGGCATGATAGGTGTAGGCTGGACCGTTGATGGGCTCAACTTCTGGGGCGGACTGCTCCGTATGCTCTTCCCCTTCACGATGGGTATGCTGCTCTCGCGTACCTTCAGGCCCAAAAAGGTGAAGGGCGCATTCTGGATATGCAGCATAGCACTCATCGTTCTGTTTTCTGTTCCTTACATCGAATCTACCGGGAGGCTGAATCTCAACTGCTTGTATGAGTTTGTATGTGTGGCTTTCGTCTTCCCGCTGCTCGTGTGGCTCGGTGCCTGTGGCAGTAGTGTGGAAGGAAGTAAGGCTACCGGCCGTATCAACAAAGCTCTTGGCGATCTCTCCTATCCGCTATACATCGTGCATTACCCTATCATGTACGTCTTCTATGCTTGGCTCATCGACAAGCAGATATACTCCTTGAGCGACTGTCTTGGCGCGGCTACATTGGTCGTATTGTCCAGCATCCTCCTTGCCTTCCTGTGCCTCAAGTTCTATGATGAGCCGGTACGCCGATGGCTGACTCACAAGCTGAACAGAAGTAAGTAATAACGTCTACTGCTGCCACCGCTCCGTCTTTCGATGAAACCATACGGCAGTGCGGAGTCCTATGCAGCTGAGCAGCGGTATCCATAGGCGGTTGTACCAGCCGGGGATGATGTATTCGCGCCCCTTGAAGAGCGCCTTCACCACCCTGCGGGCACAGGTCTCGGGGCGCATCAGGAAGCCCGTCTTCTTTGCCAGACTAAACACCTTGGGCGGCAAGCCCATCAGCTCCGTAGCCACGCCGGCCGGTGCCGCCGTAGTCACCACTACGCCCCGCGAACGCATCTCGCGGCCAAAGGTGATGGAGAAGTTGTGCACGAAAGCCTTGCTGCCACTATAGAGCGACCAGCCGGGCAGACGCATATATACGGAGTAGGACGACAGGTTGAGTATATAGCCATGCCCACGTCCTGCCATCTGCTCGCCAAAGAGGAGGCACATCATCGCCACGGAGCGCACTTTGAGACTGTCGATACGCTCCACATCCTCGACCGGACGCGACACGGCATCGCGAA
>JAFQLT010000098.1 GCA_017396545.1 Bacteroidaceae bacterium
CAGCGTGTGTGCTGCCATCAACGACATCGAGTGCCGCGAGGTGATGCTCGGCGAGGACTTCAGTCTGCCCGTAGAGGCACTCCTGAGCGCTACTGACATGCAGAGCAAGCTGCTCTTCGTGTGCTCACCCAACAACCCCACGGCCAATGCCTTCCCCCGCGAACAGCTCGTCTCGCTCCTGAGCCGCTTCCCCGGTATCGTGGTGATCGACGAGGCCTACATCGACTTCTCCTCTGTGCCCAGCATGGTAGAGCTGATAGACCAATACCCCAACCTCATCGTCCTGCAGACCCTCTCGAAAGCCTACGGCCTTGCCGGTCTGCGTATGGGCCTTGCCTTTGCCGAGGAGCGCATCATCCGCCTGTTCGAGCAGGTGAAGTACCCCTACAACATCGGTACCGACACATTGGCACTTGCCCTGCGCCTTCTCGCGACGGACATCACCCCACAGGTACAGACCCTCATCGCCGAACGCGAACGCGTAGCTGCAGCCCTCACCGAGCTACCCTATATAGAGAAGGTATACCCCAGCGATGCCAACTTCCTCCTCGTGAAGACCGCCCGTCCGCGCGAACTCTACGACTACCTCATCGCCCGCGAACTCATCGTGCGCGACCGCTCACGCACCCCAGGCTGCGAGGGTACCCTGCGCATCACCATCGGCACACCCGAGGAGAACGACAGACTGATACGGGAGCTGAGGATTAAAGATTAGTGTTTAGAGTGAAAATTGCGAGAGGCTGCACATGCACCTCTCGCTTTTGTTTTTCCACCCAACAAATCGCCCTATGCCATTCTCCGCAGGTGCATTAAATCTTTTTCTTAGGCTCAACAAATAGTTGTTTCAGGCTCTGAAATTATTTGTTTCAGGTGAGCAAGCACCTTCTTCTGCTATATAATGATTTGCATTTACCCCTTGGCAATGGCAGACAAAAAAATAGGCATAACCCATTAAATATCACGCCATAATACTCCTGCCAACCCCACCTATCACCCCTTGGCAAGGAAGATTATCCACCCTACGACTTTCGATTTTCATTTTTCAATTTTCAATTCATATGCCAAGGGGTTGCCAAGGGGACACAGGTGTGGATTATTGTACGCGCACCGTATTATAACTCGCTGAAGATTAACCGTGAATTGTCAATTGTGAATTGTCAATTGCTTTTCCTGCCAAGGGGTAGATGAGAAATTCTTATAAACAACGTGAATTCGATATAGACAGAGGGGGAGTTTGCCAGAATCTTACAATAAGTTTGTTAAGAAGAATCCTTATATCGAACTCACGTTTTATTGTGATGGCAGGTCAGATTTCTTCTTTTGCAGCGTTCATAAAGTTGCAAAGTATTCGCCGAAAAACTAAATCATAAGCACTGATTTATTATTCAAAGCTTATGAATAATAAAACAAAGGCACTAAATATCAAATCAAAGCTTGTGATTTAAGAATTCGTTTCGTAGAAACAGGAAAATAGATGCTGCATTCAGAAAAAATGGTGTTGCTGAATTTAAGAAGTACTTAGTTTCACAGATGGCAGAACTTTTTGCACCTCGAAGCAAAACGTAGGACATCATATAGCAAATATATTAAAAGACAAGGAATTAAAAGAAGATTCAGTTATAAAGGAATATCTTACAACTGCCTCAGATGGCAAAAAGCACAAAGTCATTAACAACTCGAAGCCACACGGGCCGACGAGGAGGATATGCAGGAACTGCTGGAATTGGAAAAAGATCTAAAACGTAGATAAAATGCCGCGTGGAAGTGTAGATGTTTCAATAAACATGCACGTTTGTACTTGCCCCAAATCATGAATGGATTGTTGAAAATGCCACTATACATACCTACTGCACCATCAATTTCATATTGTGCCTATCACCATACTCTGATGTGAAAGGTCGTGGTCGGTACAACTCTGTGCTACTTGTTGAGTTAAGCCATAATGCCTTTTGAAAGCAAAATTACAAAGAAGCCGTAATAATAAGCCATATACGGGCAAATTATTACGACTGGTAGTGTATTACCATCACGGCGGATTTTGAAATCCACCGTCACGTAACAAAATTTGGGTATACTCTCGAGGAAAAATGGGTAAGCCCTCGAAGAAAAACAGGTATACCCTCGAGAAAAAATGGGTAGACCCAATATCCTTCGTCGGTAGACCCGATTCTTCCCGGTGAAGCTCTGCCGATTGATACAGGGCCCGCGTGGGGTTACTGTGGGGCTTTCCGCCGGCTCATCCATGTCGCAAACCATGCAGCGGAAATCAGTACGGCGGCAGCTCCGATGGTGTAAGCGTATATTGGGGGTAGCTGGAACCCCTCGGGAGCAATGCAGATGTAGGTGACGCTGACGCAGGTCATGAACAGGGCGGGGATGAGTGAGATGATGTACAGCTTCTTCTCCTGTGCCAAATAGACTGTTATGGCCCAGAGGGTGAAGACGGAAAGGGTCTGGTTGCACCAGGCAAAGTAGCGCCAGATGATTTTGAATCCATTGGCATCGGCCATGCTGTAGATAAGTGTACCCATGGTCACGATAAATAGTGGGATACAGATGATGAGGCGTTTGTGGAGGCTCTTCTGCTCCATATGGAGGAAGTCGGCTATAATGATGCGTGCCGAACGAAGCGCCGTATCTCCGCTTGTTATGGGTGCGGCTACAATACCGAGGATCGCAATTACGCTACCGACAACACCGAGCCACTCTTTGGATATCATTGTGGCGACCTTGGCTCCGCTATAGGGGATGCCCGTAGCTGCATCTGTCGTGCCATATTGGCCGAAGAACCAGGTGGCAGCAGCGGCCCAAATGAGGGCAACGATACCTTCTGTGACCATTGCACCATAGAAGATGGGGCGGCAGTGCTTCTCGTTCTTCATGCAACGTGCCATGAGGGGGGATTGTGTGGCATGAAAACCGCTGATGGCTCCGCAGGCAATGCTCACAAACATCATAGGGAAGATGGGGGAGGGGTCGTACTTGGTGCCGAAACCGTCCCATATCTCGGGCAGTGCCGGTGACTTGACGTATAGCATGATGAGTACTCCGAAAGCCATGAACAGTAGGGCGATGGCGAATATGGGGTAGATGCGTCCGATGATCTTATCGATGGGTAGCAGCGTGGCCAATATATAATATAGGAAGATGGCTATGATCCAGAAGTTGAAGTTCAGGACATCGGGGGTCATGCCTGCCAATAACTCTGCAGGACCTGAGACGAATACCGCACCAACGAGTACCATCAAGATGATGGATAGAATGTTCATCACTGTCTTGGCACTTGTCCCCAAGTACTTTCCTATCAATTCGGGCAGGTTGGCTCCGTTGTTGCGAATGGAAAGGCAACCGGAGAAAAAGTCGTGGACTGCACCGGCCAGCAGCGTACCGACAACAATCCATATGTAGGATGCGGTACCGAACTGTGCTCCCATGATGGCTCCGAAAATGGGACCGAGACCAGCTATGTTGAGAAACTGGATCATGAATATCTTCCATGTGGGCATAGGGACATAGTCCATGCCGTCATTGTTCGCTACGGCGGGAGTTGCCCGTTTGGGGTCAGGGGAAAATATGCGATCCACGAATTTTCCATATACAAGATAGCCGATGATAAGCAGGGCCAGTGCTACCGAGAATGTTACCATACTACTTTACCTGTTGATTGTGCTTATGAAAAAACGGGGCAAAATTACTATAAGCCGAATGAAAAAGCAAATTTCAGTGAGCCAAAGCTGCTTGTTTTTTTTTGATTGTGGGTGATGTGTGGCTTCCCATTCACAGCTGGTCGTGTAGCTTTGGGCTATTCTGCTTTCGATAATGCAAAGACGCTGATGCGTATGTCCTGTACGGTAAGCAAGGTGGAAATACAAGCATGTAGTGTCGCTCCTGTGGTAGCCACGTCGTCGATGAGTAGTATGTGCTTGCCTCTCAGTGCATCGTCATCGACAATGCAGAATATCCCTTCGGTATTCTTCCAACGTTCTGTGCGCCCTTTCCGGGTTTGTGTGTCGGTGTCTATTGTGCGCCCGATGCAGTGGGTGTGTACGTCTACTCCGATGACTTGGCTGATGCCATGGGCTATATAGTCGCATTGGTTGTAGCCACGCTTACGAAACTTCTTTTTCGATAGGGGGACGGGAACGATGAGGTCGATGCCCTCGAAAAATCCGCTTGCTTTCAGTTCCGTAGCTGCCAGACGGCCGAGATAGGTGCCCACCTCGGGGTGGTCGTAGTACTTGAGGTGGTGAATGAGGCTGCTGTATCTGCCTTCCTTGTGGTAGTAGAGATAGGCGGTGGCATGTACCACCTCGGGCCACTCCATGAAGTGCTGCATCAGCTGGTTGTTCGGATTACGTTCGTAGTGTGTGCGAGGAAGTTCCAGCAAACAGTATAGGCACAGGTGACGCTCGCTTTTCATAAGCCTGCGGCCGCACACCTTGCAGTAGCGGGGGAAAAGCAAATCTTTGAGGTCATCAATCCAGGTCATAGTCATCCGTGTCGCTGCCTAAGCATTGCCGTATCGCTCTGAATTCGAAGCCCCTTCCTGTGGCAAAGCGGATGAGCTTTCCGTTTATCTCATACTCGCTCGCTCCTCGTGTGCTCTTACGCTTGGTCTTGATGAGGTCACGCAGAATGTCTATGTATTCCTTCTCGTTAATCGTCTCCATAGCGGCCTCTATCATATCATTGTCAATGCCCTTCATGCGTAGTCCTTGGGCAATCTTGATACGCCCCCATTTGTTGAATCGGTACTTGTCTCGAACGAATGCTTCGGCATAGCGACGATTGTCGATGTACCTCTCTTCAATGAGGTGGCGCAAGATATGTGTGCGCTCCTCTTCTGTCAAGTCGTAGCGGCTTAGCTTGGCCTCAATGTCGCTCAGGCACTGTTCGCTCGTAGAGCATCGCGCCGCTAACTTGTATAGAATCTCATCTGCCGTCATAACTCTTGCCCCTTTACTCCTTTCACCATCCGGTCATTTCCAAAGATGTCTCTGCGTACTTCTACATCTTTATATCCGTATCTCTCGAACAGAGCTGCCGTCTCTTTGCCCAGTGTCTGATTGATTTCCACATAGATGTGTCCGCCAGGCAGCAGGGCATCCGTTAGCCCTATCTCAGCGATGGCGCGGTAGAAACGCAGGGCATCCTCGTCGGGAACAAAGAGCGCTGTGCGTGGTTCCCATTCGGTGACTTGGACGCTCATGTTTTCGGCTTCGCTCTGCCGTATGTAAGGGGGGTTGCTCACTATTATATTATAGGAGTGGGGCAGAGGAGTGGAGAGGTTGAGGATGTCGTGCTCGAAAAACGAGACCTTAGTCCCGTTCGTGCTGTTATTCTCTCGGGCTACGGCAAGAGCTTCTGTGGAGATGTCGCACGCA
>JAFQLT010000099.1 GCA_017396545.1 Bacteroidaceae bacterium
CGTCATGGACGAGATGCGCGAACTTGCTGAGCGTGACTACCAGTTGGCATCAGGTCTCTCGCAGGATGTAGAGAGCGACGACAGCATAATGAAGCAGACTCGCGCACGTCTCCCCTGGCTGCTCATCGGTATGGTGGGCGGGCTGGGCACTTCGGCCATTCTGGGCCTCTTCGACGGCGTGTTTGCCCAATATCCCGAGATGGCGCTCTTCATCCCCCTCATCGGTGCTACGGGTGGTAACGTGGGTACCCAGTCATCGGCTATCGTGGTGCAGGGCCTTGCCAACAACTCGCTCGACATCAGCAATACGGGCCGCCTGATACTGAAGGAGTCGCTCGTGTCGCTCCTCAATGCCGCCATCATATCGCTCGCCGTATTCGGTTATAACTGGTGGCGCTATGGGGTAGGGTCGCCCGCCACCTATTCGGTGAGCCTTTCGCTCTTCTGCGTGGTGATGTTTGCCGCCCTCTTCGGCACCTTTGTGCCCATGACACTGGAGAAACTCAAGATAGACCCAGCCATTGCTACCGGTCCCTTTATCTCCATCACCAACGACGTCATCGGCATGCTCATCTACATGGGCATCACCGTTTGGCTGGCGTAGAAGGCACTACTGATATAGTTCCCTTATCCCAACACCAACTCGCCGAAACATTCCGGACGGTGGAAGTTGGGATGCTCCGCAGTAATGGGATTCCACGACACAAAATGCGGTATAGGCAGATTGTCGCCACACTTGTAGACGTTGGCACGCAGCTTAACGCCTTCTGCCAGCGATATCGGGTGTTTATCGAACACGGCAGCCGGTATTACCAAAGCCAATTCCCAATCGGTAGACTCCATACGGTCACCAAAGGGTTCCCGACCGAGCGAGGCCCAGCGCTTCACCGTTGCCAGTACTTCGGGGGAGATATGACTACGTCCACAATCATCACCACGCAACCCGATGAGTAGTGTGCCCACACAGTTGCACTCTATATTATAATAGGTATTCGAGTCGGCATTGCGGACGAAGCACTCCACGCACGAGTCGGTCCACACTTGGTCATTATCTTTACTATAGACAGCACGCACGCTCTGCTCGCTCACCTTATAGTGCAGCACCAATCCCTCGGGGCACCACGCCATACGGAATGCCACATCGGGACAATAGGGATACTCTTCGGGCCAATTGACCACGCCAACAGGCTCGAACGGAACGGACATGGCGTCCATCACTTGAGGAACATCGGCAGCCTCTTGGGGCAATGCCTTGATACGAGGTACGGTAATCGAATGCATCATGATATTCAACTATTTTTAAGGTTTTTCTTCGGATACGCAAAAGTAACAATAAATTCCAATACGGTTGCCAAAATGAACAAAAATCTGTACAAAGAGCTGTATTTGCAACAAAATATCACCATGTATTGTTTTTTTCTTGCAATCTTATCAAAAAAAAACTTAAAAACCATTATCTTTGCGAACTGATAAGGAAAGATTGATTGTAATACAGTAACATTATAGGTATTAGTTATGAAAGTACAAGAGACATTAGCCGTACTTAGAGAGCACTTCCCCGGTGAAGAGCTCTATTTTCAGGCCGTTGCAGAAGTGCTGGCCACCATCGAAGATGAGTATAACAAGCACCCCGAGTTTGAGGCTGCCAACCTCGTTGAGCGCCTCTGCGTGCCCGACCGTATCGTGACCTTCCGTGTCACATGGGTTGACGACAAAGGCAAGGTGCAAACCAATATGGGCTACCGTGTGCAGCACTCCAATGCCATCGGCCCCTACAAGGGCGGTCTCCGCTTCCACCCCTCAGTAAACCTCAGCACACTGAAGTTCCTTGCATTTGAGCAGACCTTCAAGAACGCGCTCACTACCCTACCGATGGGTGGTGCCAAGGGTGGCTCGGACTTCGACCCCAAGGGCAAGAGCGACAATGAGGTGATGCACTTCTGCCAGGCATTCATGACAGAGTTGTGGCACAATATCGGTGCCGAGATGGACGTACCCGCCGGTGATATCGGTGTAGGTGCGCGTGAGGTAGGTTACCTCTTCGGTATGTACAAGAAGCTCACCCGCAACTTCGAAGGTGTGCTCACCGGTAAGGGACTCGACTTCGGCGGTTCACTCATTCGCCCCGAGGCTACCGGATATGGTAACATCTACTTCCTGCAGGAGATGCTCAAGACACGCGGCATCGACATCAAGGGCAAGGTATGCCTCGTCAGCGGTTCGGGTAACGTAGCTCAGTACACAGTACAGAAGTGCATCCAGCTGGGCGCCAAGCCTGTGACCATGAGCGACTCTAACGGCTACATCTACGACCCCGCAGGTATCGACGAAGAGAAGCTCGCCTTCATCATGGAGCTGAAGAACGTACGTCGCGGACGTATCAAGGAGTATGCCGACAAGTATGGTTGCAAGTACGTAGCAGGCGCAGCTCCCTGGTATGAGAAGGGCGACATCGCACTCCCCTGCGCTACACAGAACGAGCTCAACGGTGAACATGCACGCGCACTCGTAGCCAATGGCTGTATCGCCGTTTCAGAAGGTGCCAACATGCCCTCTACACCCGAGGCTGTGGAGACTTTCCAGGAGGCCAAGTTGCTCTATGCTCCCGGTAAGGCATCGAACGCCGGTGGTGTATCGGTATCAGGTCTCGAGATGACCCAGAACAGCTACAAGCTGGGCTGGAGCGCCGAGAAGGTGGACAAGAAGCTCAAGAGCATCATGCAGAACATCCACGCATCGTGCGTGAAGTATGGCACACGCCCCGACGGCTACATCGACTACGTGAAGGGTGCCAACGTGGCCGGCTTCATCAAGGTAGCCAACGCCATGATGGCTCAGGGTGTGATTTGATGCACAAAGAATAGGCATTAAATAGACATCGGCAAGGAGTACAAGACTGTACTCCTTGCTTGTTTATTACAAAAACATCAAGAATCCAATGACAGATGACGCATCCTGAACGAAAGAATACAGAGACACCAATAGTGCTGCACACACGGTACGCACATACAACAAAGAAAAAAGTTTGACCACCCCATAAGGGGCAATCAAACTATTCACCGAATGCAACTATCGCAATCCGCTACTCCATGTATACCATGATGCCTCCGCTGAGCTGGAGAAGCGAGATCTCGCACACCTTGGTGTTGTACTCTGCCACAAGGATGCGCTCCTCGGCATCGAGGAGGCTCTTCTGCGCCTCGCGCATCTCTATACCCGAGAGGTCACCGAGCATGTAACGTTCGTAGGCGATGTCGTAGTTCTCACGGGCTGCAATGACATTCTCCTTCTCCAGAGCAAGCAGCATGCGGTTGTTCTCGTAAGCTTGCCACAGGTCGGCAAGATCGGTATAGAGCGAGAGGGTGAGGTCGTACTGTTGCAACTCAGCATTCTTCACCGAGAGCTTGGCATTGCGCTGCTCGCTACGGCGCTTGCCGTCGTAGAGGTTGAAGCCAACGGTCATACCCACATCTCCCCCCCACTGATTGCGGCGCAGAGTATTGCCCGATCCATAGCGGTTGGTGTTGTACCCATAGCCGGCACTAAGGCGCACATAGGGATAGTTGCGTGAACGTACGCTACGCAGATCTATCTCGGCCAAGGTGTGGTTCTGCTCGGCCATGAGCATGGAGGCGTTGTTCTCGCGAGTCATCACCCACAAGCTATCGAAGGTGGGTAGGGTCAGCAATTCAATGTCGGCGTCGTAGAGGGCGAGGTTGATGTCGAGGCTGTCGGCTGCCATCAGTTCGTGCAGGCGAATACGCGACGAGGCCAGCAGCTCCCGTTGCTTGAGGCACTGGGCACTGTCGGCATTGAAGTCGACACGTGCCTGCTGCAGGTCGAGGCGCGAGAGTGAGCCGATGACCCAGCGTTCATATACGATACGCAGGCGTTCGCGCGAGAGATCTACGGCCGAGAGATAGTTTTGCAGGCGCTGGCGCTGCTGCACGAAGTTGTAATACTCGGCCGTGAGTTCGGCCATATAGTCCTCTACGGCAAGGCGCGTCTGGGTAGACGAGAGCAGGCGCAACTCGCGCAAGCGAGCATAGTTAGCCTGCAGCTGGAATCCGTTGAACACGGTCCACGACACATCGACGCCGGCATTGAGACCGTCGTCGTAGACGCCATGGTTCTTCATGACCTCTCCCTCGCGTGGCGTGATGCTGTTGCCGTATGCCGATCCGCTATACCCTGCCGAGAGGCTCACCGAGGGAAGCAGTCCGGCATTCTCCATGGTGGCATTGTTGGCTGCCATCTGTTCCTCGTTGCGGATAATACGGAGCGAGTAGTTTTTCTGCAAGCCCTTCTCCAAACACTCCTTCAAGGTAACGGGAGCGGTATTTTGGGATGCCTGCAGGGTCTCGCTGTGCAAGGTAGCGAGGATGGAGCTGGAATCGGGGTTTGAAATTGAATGTTGAGAATTGAACGTTGAATTCGACATGTCATCCTGAGTGGAACGAAGGATCTCGCATCGTACTGCGCGAGATGCATCACTTTCGCTTAGCATGACAGTATTACTCCTGACTCCTGTAACTCCCAAAACGAGCAGCGCTGCTGTTACATATATATATAGGTGTTTCATTGGTTGTCCTCCTCTTTTGATTGGTCGGTAGAAATGTAGCTGTAGATGGCGGGAACCACATACATGGTCATGATGGTAGAGATGAGCATACCACCCACTACGGCCGTACCCATAGCGATACGTCCGTTGGCACCCTCGCCTGTGGCAAACATTAGGGGCATGAGACCAAGGATGGTGGATGCACTGGTCATCAAGATGGGGCGCAAGCGCTGCACGGAGGCTTCGCGGATGGCGGTCATCTTGTCTTCACCGTTTTCTTGACGCTGGTTGGCAAACTCTACGATAAGGATACCGTTCTTGGCCACAAGTCCCACAAGCATGATCATACCGATCTCGGAATAGATATTCATCGTCTGCTCACCCATCAACATGAAAGTGAGAGCACCGAAGATAGCCAAGGGGATGGTAATCATGATGATGAGGGGATCCTTGAAGCTCTCGAACTGGGCAGCCAGGATGAGGTAGATGAGCAGGAGTGCCAAGCCGAAGGCAAAGAAGAGGCTCGATGAGCTCTCGCGGAACTCCTTGGACTCGCCCGACAGCGCGGTACGGAAGGTATCGTCGAGCACCTCAGCGGCAATCTTGTCCATCTCGTCGAGGCCGTCACCGATGGTCTTACCCTCGGCCAAGCCGGCAGAGATGGTAGCAGCCACAAAACGGTTGTAGCGATACAGCTTCGGAGGGGCTATACCCTCGACCAACTCCACGAGGTTGTCCATCTGTATCATCTCGCCTGTAGCACTGCGCATGTAGATAGATTTGAGGTTGGCCGGCGCATTGCGCTGCTGGCGGTTGATCTCGCCCACAATCTCGTACTGCTTACCATTGAGGTAGAGATAGCCCATACGCTGACCGCTGAGACCATACTGGAGGGTCTGCGCAATATCACGTGTGTGCACACCCATAAGGTTTGCCTTCTCGCGATTGATGTTGATGCGCACCTCGGGCTTGCTGAACTTGAGGTTCACATCGGCCATCTGGAAGGTGGGGTTTTCGTACACCTTGGCCATGAACACGGGCAATACCTCAGCCAATTTATCAATGTCGGTAGCTTGTAACACATACTGCACAGGCATACCGCCACGGCGACCTCCGAAGGTAGACTGCTGCTGTACGAACGAACGGGCAGCAGTCTTTTTCTGTACAGCTTTTGAAAGTTTCTCTGCTACCTCCATCTGCGAATAGTCGCGGTCCTTGATGTCGGGCAGGGTTATCTGTACGTTACCCGAGCCGCTCGATACACGGGCAGTGATGAACTTGGCATCGGGCATGAGCGAGTCGGCCAAGCGACTGATGTCCTCCGTGTAGTCGCGCATATACTCGTAGGTCACACCCTCGGGGCCCATGGTCCGGATGGTTATCTGCGAGCGGTCTTCGAGTGGTGCCATCTCGGCAGGCACCGCACCCCACATCCATACACAGCCGACAAAGGAGATGACCATCACCACGAGCGCTATGGCACGGTGACGAAGTATAAAGTTGAGCGAACGCTCATAGAACCTGTTCAGTCCTACGAAGAACGGCTCTGTCTTGCGGTAGAACCACCCCTGCTCCTTGCGACGCTTGAGAATCTTGGTGGCAAGCATCGGGGTCACGGTAAGCGCAGCGAATGACGAGATAATCACCGCACCGGCGATAACCAACGCAAACTCGCGGAACAGACGACCCGTAGTACCCTCCATGAAAACGATGGGGAAGAACACAGCAAGCAGCGTGATGGTGGTAGAGATGACGGCAAAGAAGATCTCCTTGGCTCCCTCGATACCTGCGGCACGAGGGCGCATTCCCTTCTCTATTCGTATATAGATGTTCTCCGTCATCACAATGGCATCATCGACCACAAGTCCTACGGAGAGCACGATGGCCAGCATGGTGAGCACGTTAATGGAGAAGCCCAGCAGGTACATGATGAAGAAGGCACCGATGAGCGATACAGGAATAACGATACAGGGCACGAGGGTTACACGCCAGTCGCGCAGAAAGAGGAAAATGATGATGATAACGAGCACGAAAGCCTCGACAATCGTATCTTTCACCTCGGCAATAGAGGCACGGATAAAGCGGGTATTATCGAAGCTGTACTGGTACTTCACATCCTCAGGAAGGTCTTTCTTCATTATCTCCATGCGTTCGTATACGGCCTCGGCAATGTTGATGTGATTGGCACCGGGCTGCGGCACTACAACCACACCCACCATGGGCACACCGTTCATCTTCATGTAGCTCTTGATGTCACGGGCACTGAGTTCAGCACGGCCTATGTCACTGAAACGGACGATGCGGCCGTCCTGCTCCTTGATGACGATATTGTTGAACTCCTCGGTCGTGTGCATCAGACCCAACGTGCGGATAGAGAGTTCCACGGTGTTACCCTCGATACTTCCCGAGGGTAACTCCACATTCTCCATATCGAGCGCGCTCTTCACGTCCATCGGAGTGATACCGTAACCCGACATCTTCACGGGGTCGAGCCAGAGGCGCATACAATACTTCTTCTCACCCCAGATGCTCACGCCACTTACCTCGGGAATGGTCTGCAACTGCTCCTTTACCGTGAGGTCGGCAATCTCACTGAGTTCGAGCAGCGAGCGCTTATCGCTCTGGATAGCAACCATGAGGATAGGCGACGCATCGGCATCGGCTTTCGACACGGTAGGAGGGTCGCAGTCGCGTGGCAAGAAACGCTGCGCACGTGACACCTTGTCGCGCACGTCATTGGCAGCTGTCTCAAGGTCTACAGAGAGTTCAAACTCTACAGTAATGTTACACGAACCCTGCTGGCTCACACTGGTCAACGAGCGGATACCGGGAATACCGTTGATATTCTGCTCCAACGGCTCGGTAATCTGGTTCTCTATGACATCGGCATTAGCACCGGGATAGGAGCACGATACCGAAATGATAGGATTATCCACCGAAGGATATTCGCGCACGCCCAAGCTCATGTAGCCTATCGCACCGAAGAGCACGATAATCAGTGTAAACACGGTGGCGAGCACCGGGCGGCGTATGCTTAGTTCTGAAATGTTCATAGTTCCCTTGTTTGTGTCATCCTGAGTGAAACGAAGGATCTCGCGCTGGGTCGACGCAGTATGACATCGCCGGTTACGACAACGGGAGATTTATCTCCCCAAAGGGGGCTTTTTGCAAGAGACTCTGCGAGATGCTTCACTACGTTCAGCATGACAAAACGTTTTCAATTTTCAATTCTCAATTTTCAATTTGCTTTACCCTGTCAAGCACTACCTTCTGTCCCTCACGCAGCTGCATGGTACCGGTCGTAATCACGGTATCGCCTACTTCAAGACCCTGTACCACCTGCACAAGGGCTTCGTTGCGCATTCCCTTGGTGATGACTACCGACTGGGCCTTGCCGCCCTTGTAGAGGAACACCTTATCCTGCCCCATCTCTGACACGATAGCCTCGCCCGGCACAGCTATGGCATCGGGATACTCACGGGTGAGCAGATTGACATTGACATAACGGCCGGGGAAGAGCGTTCCATCAGAGTTGTCATAAAGGGCGCGCACGGTGAAGGTGCGGGTCTCCATATCAACATGCGAATCGGTGGCATACACCTTGGCTGCACGTTCGGCAAGGTCACCTTCGACCGTGAAGTTGAGGCGGGCACCGGCCTTCAGCACATTAGAATAGCGTTCGGGCACCGAAAACTCTATCTTCAGCGGATTCATCTTGGTAAGTTTCACAATGGGAGTCGTGGACGACACATAGGAACCTGGACTTACCTGGCGCAGACCAAGCACGCCATCAAACGGAGCACGCAGCTCACGCTGGGCTATATTGGCCTTCACGCGGTCAATCTCGGCATGCAGGGCAGCAAGGTTGGCCTGTGCTTCCTGGAAAGCCTCTTCACTGACTGCCTCCTTCTCGAGCAGGGCATTCTGGCGATACATACGGTCCTGGAAGAGCTTCAACTGTGCCTCCTGTTTTCGTAGCTCGGCCTGCTGGGGTTCGTCATTGATCTTGGCCAGCAGATCGCCTTTATGCACATAGGCACCCTCTTGAAAGAAAATTTCCGTAATCTTACCCGAGGTTTCGAAAGCCAAGTCCACCTCCTCATCAGGAATGACGTTGCCACTCACAAAGAGTTCATCAGCAAGGAGCACACGGTCGAGCACTACGGCCTGTACATTGAGTGCGCGCCCTTGCTTGGGAGCCTGTGGCTGCTTCACCACTTCATCTTTCAAATCCTCATTCACGTGAGGTTTGAATGTGCGCAGACCCAGCACCACAGCCAAGCCTACGCCAACGACGCCTACAAGCGTCCATTTCACAGTTTTGTTCATATCATTTTGTGCTTATTATAGTATATACTTTATACATATATATATATATAAAGGACTCCAAAATTACACAAAAGTTTACTATTGATAAAGAATTTTCAAGATTTTCTACGACACTGATCGCATAGCCACCCTAAACAATCGGGGCAGAGGCCAACGCCCCTACCCCTACTGCAAGTATATAAACGTCCATGGAACGGGATACATGCTCGTGTTTCATACCTGCCTTGGCTGAAACAACACACAGGCAAAAGGATTGTTCGCATTTTTCATGCACCGATTGTCAAGTCCATGAAACAAAAGTACCCTCTTCGGTACGAAACGAACTGCGCAAGAGGCAAAAACATGTTTTTTAACACAAATATAGCGTTTCGTGCTTTGCGATTCGCAAATAAGCCGTACCTTTGCAATGTGTTTTTCATGGTATTAGATTTTTAAAGTTGGAAGATTGGTCGTCGGGATGACGACCTTCTTTTTTTATTCCTACCATATGGGGGCATACCATGACTGTAGCATCAGCCTTTTTCTCATTCGCATTGTCACCTCTTCACGACAATTTGTCAGCGTTGGCAATAACATTCCCTCATGGCACTGCGTTTGCAACCTATTACTGCGGAACGTTGTTCCTTTTATCAGGTCATTTGGACAAGAACCGTAGACCAACAAACTTAGAAACTCAAAAACTTAAAAACTTAAAACAATATGAAAACAGGTAACATTGGGGTTACGACCGAGAACATCTTCCCCATCATCAAAAAGTTCCTTTACAGTGACCACGAGATTTTCCTCCGCGAGTTGGTATCCAATGCCGTCGACGCTACACAGAAGCTCAAGACATACGCCATGAAGGGCGACTTCAAGGGCGAGCTGGGCGACCTCACCGTGCATGTATCGCTCGACAAGGAGGCCGGCACCATCACCATCAGCGACCGCGGTATCGGTATGACAGCCGAGGAGATTGACAAGTA
>JAFQLT010000100.1 GCA_017396545.1 Bacteroidaceae bacterium
CTACGCCCTGTGCCTCCAGGTGCTTTGCCACTGCCTTGGCACGCTTTTCAGACACCGACTGGTTGGCCTTCTCGGTACCTACATTGTCGGTGTGACCGAAGATGGCCACGTCGGCATCGGGAGTGCTCTTCAGCACCTCGGCAAACTGTGTGAGGTTGGCTTTTGCCTCATCGCTGAGTGTAGAGCTGTTGAATCCGAAGAGGATACCTGAATCGAAGGTCACCTTCACTGCGGGCAGGCCATTCACATCGGTGATCTCCTGCACCTGTGCACCCTCTACCTGCTTGGCAGCCTCGGCAGCCTTGTCCATCTTACGGCCGATGAGCGCTCCGGCACCGGCACCTACCGCTGCACCGATAGCCGTACCCACAGCCTTATTACCGGCCAGATGACCGATACCCAAGCCGATGGCAGCACCTGCAGCAGCGCCAATACCCGAACCGATACCTGTGTTCTTCCAGCTACCGCAAGAGCTGAACAGCAATGCGGCGCACAATGTCAATGATAATGCTTTAATCTTCATACTTGCATCGTTTAATGTTAGTAAATGTGTTTTTGTTTTATAAAATCGTTGCGAAAATACTAAAAAAGAAGGGAACTACCATATTTTCCAAGAAAAAGAATGAGTAAACGATGAAAAAACCTTAATTTTGCAAACCAAACCGACATCATAACAGAACATACAATATATATATATATCACATGGCAAAAGAACTGAAAGAACTGACCAAGCGTAGCGAAAACTACTCGCAGTGGTACAACGACTTGGTGGTAAAGGCCGACCTTGCAGAGCAGTCGGCAGTGCGTGGATGTATGGTAATCAAGCCCTACGGATATGCTATCTGGGAGAAAATACAGCGTCAGCTCGACGATATGTTCAAGGCTACAGGCCACGTGAACGCCTATTTCCCCTTGCTGATACCGAAGTCGTATCTCTCGCGCGAGGCCGAGCATGTAGAGGGCTTCGCCAAGGAGTGCGCGGTGGTAACCCACTACCGCCTGAAGAATGCTGAGGATGGCAGCGGCGTTGTCGTAGACCCCGCAGCGCGTCTTGAGGAGGAGCTGATCATTCGCCCCACCTCGGAGACCATCATCTGGAGCACCTATAAGAACTGGATTCACTCCTACCGCGACCTGCCCATCCTGTGCAACCAATGGGCCAACGTGATGCGCTGGGAGATGCGTACCCGCCTCTTCCTCCGTACCGCCGAGTTCCTCTGGCAAGAGGGCCACACCGCTCACGCCACACGCGAGGAGGCCGAAGAGGAGGCTATGCGCATGATCAACCTCTACGGCGAGTTTGCCGAGAAGTATATGGCCGTGCCCGTAGTGAAGGGCGTGAAGAGCGCCAACGAGCGTTTTGCCGGTGCACTCGACACCTACACCATCGAGGCACTCATGCAGGACGGCAAGGCATTGCAGAGCGGTACGTCGCACTTCCTCGGGCAGAACTTCGCCAAGGCTTTTGACGTACAGTATGTGGACAAGGAGAACAACATGCAGTACGTATGGGCTACCTCATGGGGCGTATCGACCCGCCTGATGGGTGCGCTCATCATGGCCCACTCTGACGACAATGGGCTGGTGCTGCCTCCGAAGCTGGCTCCTATCCAGGTGGTCATCGTACCTATATATAAGAATGAGGAGCAGTTGAAGGCCATCGACGCCAAGGTAGAGGGTATTGCTGCAAAGCTGCGCTCTATGGGCATCAGCGTGAAGTATGACAATGCCGACAACAAGCGTCCCGGCTTCAAGTTTGCCGACTACGAGCTCAAGGGAGTACCCGTACGCCTCGTGATGGGCGGTCGTGACCTCGAGAACAACACCATGGAGGTGATGCGCCGCGACACGCTGGAGAAGGAGACCCGCTCATGCGACGGCATCGAGGAATACGTAGTGAGCCTGCTCGACGAGATTCAGGAAAACATCTACCAGAAGGCGCTCAACTACCGCAACGAGCACACTGTGGCTGTGGACACGTACGACGAGTTCAAGGCACAGATCGAGAAGGGCGGCTTCGTGCTTGCCCACTGGGACGGCACCCCCGAGACCGAGGAGCGCATCAAGGAGGAGACCAAGGCGACCATCCGCTGTATCCCCTTCGAGGGCGACACCACACCGGGCGTATGCATGGTGACGGGCAAGCCTTCGGCTCGCCGCGTGCTCTTTGCCCGTGCATACTGATTGGAAAGATCTTGATCTTAGAAAAAAAGACACCCCTACCCTCAGGCAGGGGAAACACAGAAGAGGCGCACCCCACACGAGATGCGCCTCTTATCTATTCCAGATCGAGCTCCCCTGCCCTATCCCGCTTGTAATAATCGGACAGTATGCCCACAAACTTCGCAATGTCGGCCATTGCCGTAGCGGTATCCTTGCTCAGTTCCTTGTGCTGCAAACGCAACATCCATACACCGTATAGTGCATCGAAGCAATTCTCCAACTCCGATTTGTCGTGCCCGCCCTTGGCACGCAGCTCGACGATGAAGGGCAACGCCTTGTAGTAGGCCGCCTGATAGAAAGGGAACTTCGATGAATGCATAAGCCGATAGTGAAGGTCGGCAAGCGTGATGATGATGTTCTTGTTTATCTGCAAATGGCCGCTACGCTCCACTCCTTCGAGGCGCATCATCTCCACCAAGTTGGCATACCACTCCACAAGCTTGCCATGCTCGGCTTCAGCCAGCTGATAAGCAGCCACCACCGTCCGTTCTATTTTATCGATGTCACAATCATTGGCACGTATCAAGTCCTCTACCTGCCACATATAGAGAAGATACTCTGATATACTCTGCTCTCTGAGTTGTCCCGATATATACATATTAGCTCTGTTTTTTGCGTTTGTCATGCAAAGATATTACCTTTGCCTTAAAAAATCGAACAACCCGTTGACATTTTTCCATGCATAGAATAGAAAGCCGCTTGCGCCTCATCGTCCTGCTGCTGTTGATGACCGTCGGGTACAGCCCGATAGCCAGCGCTACCACACGCATCTATGGCTTGGTGACCGACTCGGCCACCCACGAGGCTATACCCTATGTCTCGGTATATCTGCAGAACACGACCGACGGATGCCAAACGGACAAGGCGGGGCACTTCTCGTTCGTCACACCCGAAACACGCGGTGTGCTCGTGGTGTCATCAGTGGGGTACAAGGAAAAGCGTATCCCCGTTGGCTCCCATACGCGCTACCCACTACATGTACGGCTGGCCCCCGCAGTGTATGAACTGAGCGAAGTGGAGATAAAACCCGGACGTGAACGCTACCGACGCAAGGGAAACCCTGCAGTAGAGCTCGTGCAAAGTATAATAGCACGGCGAAGCGACTACCGCCTCGACAGCCACGACTACTACAGCCGCAACCGACACGAACTACTGACCATAGCACTCAACAACTTTGACCAAAACAAATACCAGGCGGAACTGCTCAACCGCATCGGCCTGCTGCAAAACTATCTGGACACGTCACTCGTATCGGGCAAGCCCATACTCAACATCTCGTCACGCGAGCTCATAGGCAGCGACCACTACCGCAAATCGCCCGAGAGTACCAAGAAACATGTAACGGCACGGCGACGCTCCGGTGTAGACGACTTCATATCCGAACAGGAGATAGACGGCATATTCGAAGAGGTGTTCAAGGATGTGGACATTTTCCAGAACGACATCAACCTCTTCCGCAACCGCTTCGCCAGTCCGCTGTCAAACATCGCCACGAGCATCTACAAGTACTACATCATCGACACCATTACCGTAGAGGGAACCCCTTGCATAGACCTTGCCTTCACCCCATTCAACGCTGAATCGCACGGATTCACCGGCCACCTGTACATCACGACCGACAGCACACGATTCATCAAATGGGTACAGATGAGCACACCGCACGACATCAACCTCAATTTCGTGCGTACGCTGAACATCACGCAGACCTTCAGCCCAGCGCCCGACGGCACCCCCCTGCTCAACAGAGAATCCATGATTGCAGAGTTTGAAGTCACGGAACAGATTAACGGCATCTATGTGAAGCGGGAAGTCAACTACAACAACTACCTGCTCGATGCAGCCGCACGCCCCGAAATCTTTGACCGGCCCGAAAATGTCATCGAAGAAGAGGATGCACGCGACAAGGACGAACTATACTGGATAACTCACCGTATAGGCCATGTAAGCAAGCGAGAACTATCCGTAGGCGACATGATAGCCCAACTACGCCAATACCCACTCTACTACTGGACCGAGAAAGCCATCACATACCTCTTCACCGGCTACGTGCCCAACAAGAAACAGGAACCCGAGTTCTTCTACGGGCCGCTCAACACCAGCATTAGCAACAATGCACTGGAAGGACTACGCCTAAGAGTGGGAGGCATGACCTCGGCCTACCTCAACCCTCACTTGATGGGACGCTTCTTCGTGGCCTACGGCTTCGGCGACCAACGACTGAAATATATGGGCGAACTGGAGTACTCCTTCAAAAAGAAAAAAGAACACATCAACGAGTTTCCCATACACTCGCTACGGCTACACTACGAAAACGATATATACCAATATGGGCAAACCTATCTGTATACCAACAAGGACAACATATTCCTCAACCTCAAGCGCATGGAAGACAAACAGATAGGATACCTGCGCAAGGCCGAATTGTCGTACAACCGAGAGCACTACAACCACCTATCCTACGCACTCACCCTGCGCAACAAGGTGTATGAGAGTAGTCAGCTGATGCAATTCGAAACACATGGCCCCGATGGCCGGAACAGCATAGCCGAACTGCCACAGACCGAGTTGGAACTGAGCCTGCGCTACGCACCGGGCGAAAAATTCGTACAGAAGAAATGGGACCGCAACCCACTACTTCCCGAACGTCCCGTCTTCACCCTATCGCACAGCATAGCCATAAAGGATGTACTCGGAAGCCACTTCACCTGCCACCACACAGAAGGCAGCGCCCGCAAACGCTTCTGGCTATCCTCATTCGGATACATCGAGGGCGTAGCCAAGGCTGGCCGTGTATGGAACGATGTACCCTACCCCCTCCTCATCATACCTAATGCCAACCTCTCATATACATTGCAGAAAGAGTCGTTCGCACTGATGAATCCCATGGAGTTCGTAGCCGACAACTATGTGTCGTGGGAAGCGATATACTACATGAACGGGCTCATACTCAACCGAATTCCACTGATAAAACGGCTCGGTTGGCGAGAGGTGATCGACTTCAAGGGATTCTACGGTAGCCTACGCCCTAGCAATACGCCAAACCCCACGGACAGCCAAGGACTCTACCTCTTCCCGAGAGAAAACCATCCGCTAACCAAGACCCCCTACATGGAACTCTCGTTCGGCATAGAGAACATCTTCAAGGTTCTCGAGGTCGATTACGTACGACGCCTTACCTACAACAACATTCCAGGCATCGACAAGCACGGAGTGCGTATCAGGGTGCATGTGCAGTTCTAACAAGCAGCAACAAATATACAACATAGGAAATATGAAAAAGAACAACAACCGGCATGGCAAGAAAGGCCCCAACCAAATTTTCCATTATTCGCCCACAGCAGAAACCACACTGCTCAATTTCCTTTATCAGATACTGGCTCCGAAGAGCAAGAGCGACATAAAATCGATGCTCGCACACCACCATGTAGCTGTAAACGGACAACCCCTCACGCAATTCGACACTCCACTGACACCCCGCGACAAGGTTTCAGTAAACTTCACCCGTCCCTTTGCCGTACTCAGAGGTGGGCAACTGCATATCATCTATGAAGACAGGTATCTCGTAGTAGTAGAGAAAGCTGCCGGACTACTCTCTATGGGACACGACTCCAACAAGAAAACCGCCCACACACTGATCACAGACTACCTGAAACAGAAAGACCCGCGTGCCATGGCCTATATATGCCACCGGCTGGACCAATATACCTCGGGGATACTCCTCTTCGCCAAAGACCCCGACACACAGCGCGAACTGCGCTACAACTGGGACAACTACATCCGTGAGCGCTCCTATACCGCAGTTGTGGAAGGATGCCCCGAAGAGGAGTATCAGGAGCTGAGACACTACCTCGTAGAGAACAAAGCCAACATGAAGGTATATGTGGCACGCAAACCTGACGAAGGGCGCCTCGCCATAACGCGCTATCGCGTGGTGCAAGCCAACGACTACCACGCATTGCTCGACATACAGATATTCACCGGCCGCAAAAATCAAATACGTGTGCAACTGGCCGAGATAGGATACCCGGTAGCAGGAGACCGCAAATATGGCGGACACACCAACCCCATAGGCCGACTGATGCTACACAATCACCGTATTGCCCTCACCCACCCCGTAACAGGCGAACTGCTCCGTTTCGAGGCACCCATACCAGCATCGTTCCGTAAGGTTGTACAGAATGTTAGAGAATGATAAAATATTGCGGACAATACCATAATTATTTATCATTTTTTACTACCTTTGCCCAAAGAGTATTAAATAGTAATCTAAAACAAACTTAACACGTATGACAAAACGCATCTTTTCATTCGCACTCGCAGGCCTGATGGCTTTCGGTGCTTTCGCTCAAGAGGAGGCCGGTTTCGTGTTCACCACTGTGAAGGAGAACCCCATCACCTCTATCAAGAACCAGAACCGTGCCGGTACCTGCTGGTGCTACTCAAGCCTCTCGTTTATCGAGTCTGAGTTGCTCCGTATGGGAAAGGGCGAGTACGACTTCTCTGAGATGTACATCGTACACAATACCTACCTCGACCGTGCTGACAAGGCCGTTCGCACTCATGGCGACATATCCTTCTCACAGGGTGGTTCGTTCTACGATGTCATCTATGGTATGGACAAGTTCGGTCTCGTTCCCGAAGAAGCGATGCGTCCCGGTGTGATGTATGGCGACACATTGAGCAATCATAACGAACTCTCGGCCGTAAGCGATGCCATTGTAGCAGCTATCGCCAAGGGACGCCATAGCAAGCTGCAGAGCGACCCCGAAGGCAATATGCTATGGAAGAAGGCTATCGAGGCTGTTCACGACATCTACCTCGGCGAGCGTCCCGAGAAGTTTACCTACAATGGCAAGGAGTACACCCCGAAGTCATTCTACGAGTCTTTGGGTCTCAACGCTTCTGACTACATCTCATTGACCTCATATACCCACCATCCTTTCTACGAGCAGTTTGTCATTGAGGTTCAGGACAACTGGCGTTGGGGATTGTCATACAACCTCCCTATCGATGAGTTCATGGAGGTGTTCGACAATGCCATCATGGAGGGTTACACCATTGCTTGGGGTTCTGACGTGAGCGAGAGTGGCTTCACACGTAACGGTGTAGCCGTGATGCCCGATGCCGAGAAGGCTCAGGAGCTCAGCGGATCTGACATGGCACACTGGCTCAAGCTCACTCCCGCAGAGAAGAAGCTCAACGACAAACCCCAGCCTCAGAAATGGTGCACCCAGGAGGAGCGTCAGCTCGGTTACGACAACTGGGAGACCACCGATGACCACGGCATGCTGATCTACGGTATTGCCAAGGATCAGATGGGCAACGAGTACTATATGGTGAAGAACTCATGGGGCGAGAGCGGAACCTATAAAGGCATCTGGTATGCATCTAAGGCTTTTGCCCGCTACAAGACCATGAACATCGTGGTACACAAGAATGCCATTCCCAAGGACATCCGCAAGAAACTTGGCATCAAGTAATCTTCGAAGAAACACGAGGTAGGGGACAATCCCTTACAACGGGTAAAAACACAAGCGGCGCCATTTAGCGCCGCTTGTTATTTGTATATATCCCGACAGTTTCTCAACAAGTTTAGAGACCTCTCCTCTCCATACGCTTAGCCTCATCCCACAACGCATCCATCTCCTCGAGGGTCATCTCCTTGAGATTGCGGCCTTGAGCGATAGCCCCCTCCTCCACATAGTTGAAGCGGCGGATAAACTTCTGATTCGTGCGCTCCAAGGCATTGTCGGGGCTGAGTCCGTTCATGCGGGCTACATTGATGCAGGCAAAGAGCAGGTCGCCCAACTCCGCCTCTGCCAAGTCGTGGTCACCACGGTCAAGCTCGGCCTTCAGCTCCTGTGTCTCTTCGAGCAGTTTCTCCCATGCTCCGGCAGCATCGTCCCACTCGAAGCCCACATTACGTGCCTTCTCCTGTATGCGGTATGCCTTTACTATGGAGGGAAGGCCCGAGGGTACACCGCTCAGCACTCGCTTGTTGCCGCCTTTCTCGCGTAGCTTTAGCTGCTCCCAGTTCTCTGATACTTGAGTGGCTGTCGTAGCAGTAGACACGCCCACCTCCTCTCTCGGAGGAAACACATGGGGATGGCGGAAGATGAGCTTCTCGCAAAGGCGGTCACAAACATCCTTCATGTCAAAAGCACCCTTCTCTGAAGCTATCTTGGCATAGAAAGCTACATGGAGCAGCACATCACCCAGCTCCTTGCATATATTGATGTCATCTTCCTTGATGAGCGCATCACACAGTTCGTATACTTCTTCTATGGTGTTGGGCCGCAGGCTTTCATTGGTTTGCTTACGATCCCACGGGCATTTCTCACGCAGTTCGTCCAATACGTCAAGGAATCGGCCAAAGGCCGCCATCTGTTCTTCTCTTGTACTCATTGTTTATTATGTTTGTTGGTGTGGAGATTCTCGGTGTATGCTGATACTTCTGACTCCACAGTTCGTTGTCATTCTATCATTCCGTCGCGAAGCCGGATAGTGCGGTCGGTAGTGATGGCCAATTGTTCATCGTGAGTGACGATGACAAAGGTTTGCCCCAACTCTTTCCGGAGGTCGAAGAAGAGTTGGTGCAGTTCCTCCTTGTTTTGCGTGTCGAGACTCCCCGATGGCTCATCTGCAAGGATTATTTGCGGACGATTTACAAGTGCACGGGCTACGGCAACGCGCTGTTTCTCACCGCCCGAAAGTTCGGATGGCTTGTGAACTGCACGGTCGGCAAGATGCAGATAGTCCAATATTTCCATAGCACGTTGGTGTGCATCAGCCATATTGGCACCACCAATGAGAGCAGGCATCATCACGTTTTCTACTGCCGTAAACTCGGGGAGCAACTGGTGGAACTGGAATACAAAACCGATGTGCTTGTTGCGAAAAGCTGAGAGTTGCCTCTCTTTGAGTTGCGACACATCGCTACCATCAAAAAAGACCTGTCCACTGTCGGGACGGTCGAGCGTTCCGACTATTTGCAGCAAGGTTGTCTTGCCGGCACCGCTGGGACCTACTATACTTACAATTTCACCCTTGTTGATGGTGAGGTCTATTCCTTTGAGCACTTCCAAGGTGCCAAAGCTCTTGCGTATATCGTGTAGTTCAATCATTGCTTCTATGTGAGTTACAATCGTGTTTTATAGTTTACGTAATACGTATTCGGCAAGGTAGCAACCAAATACGGCTGGCATGTAACTGATGGTACCTGCTGTAGATTTTTTGTTTTGCTCCCCTTCAATGGTAATGATGGCACTACGGTCGGCCTGCTCGGTAGAGAACACCACGGGAAGCGACTGACGTATGCCAGCCTTCTTCAGTCGGGTTCGTACGGCTTTTGCCAAGCCGCAATGATAGGTGTCCCAGATATCGGCAAAACGAATCTGGGTAATATCGCTCTTGGCTCCAGCCCCCATACTGCTCACAATGGGAATATGGCGACGTAAGGCCTCGACGATAAGGGCACACTTGGGAGCAATGGTGTCAATGGCATCGACGATAAAGTCGAATTGAGAATTGAAAATTGAGAATTGAAAATTATTATTACCGGATAATAGGTCGCTTACCTCCTCTTCCTTTAGGTATATAGGCAATGCATGCAGCTTGATGTCGGGGTTGATGTCACGGAAACGCTCTGCCAAGACCTCCACTTTGGAGCGTCCTAATGTACTGTGAGTAGCAGGTAATTGACGGTTGATGTTACTGGGCTGTATGGTATCAGCATCTACAAGCGTGAGCTCACCTACTCCTGCGCGGCACAGCATCTCTGCGGCATAGGCACCAACACCTCCAGTACCTACTATGAGCACATGGGCATTGTACAAACATTCCATTTTATCTTTGCCCAATAGTAATTCTGTACGATTGGTCCACTGTTCTTTCATCTATTTACTTATTTTACCATCGGAAGCGGCTGTGCAAAAGAGAGTTCGTGTGCCTGTCCGAACTGTTCCGGATAAATAATCATTAAACTGTTATTTGAAAAGTATCGTACCAACTGTGCAGGCAAATTGTCAAATGCCGGTTGCCATGATATACTTCCATGACGTGCACTGACAAGCACAAATAGATGATCGTAAGAGAGATACTGTGTTACAATAAGCAGATCGCTCCATTCATCAAGAGCAGCATACGAAGTACGCGTACTTGGGTGGTGCATCTCAATATAACTTTTCAGAAGAGGCAAGGTTGCACTATGTGCATGGAAATCTATGCGACAACCAAGCTGTTCTCCCATGCGACTCAGACGCTCTACCCACCGATAGAATCCTGCTTCCAGCTCCGCTTTTTCGGGTACGGCCACAATAATGCGGTGAACCACATTTACGGGCATGAGGTAATTAACGATAATAATCTGCCGGTTGGTACGTGCCAGCAACTCCGACCCTATGGTGCCGAGATACGAGTCGCCCATACGACGCTTATGATGCAACCCAATGAGCAATTCCGAAGCTTCAAATTCCTTCATAGAATGTATAATACTTCCTACCACATTGACTCCCACACGATTATAGGTAGAGAGTTGCGAATCGGCTGCGGCGGCTACCATGGCTGCACGATCAAGATTCTGTCGTCCCAACTTCAGCTGTTGCTCCACACGATCGTTGTCGAGACACACCTGAAGAGCAATCATCTCCTTCTGTAGCTTTGGATTGCGCATCATTATGGCCGTATCAATCAATGCCTCCACGCTTTCCGGGTTATAGAGGGCTACCATCACTTTCTCGTTGGTATTGGCCGTATTGGCCGCTGTCGATGTCTCAGCCAATGCTATCTCACGCGCAGCGCGATCTGTCATCAAGGAACTGATGATACAACTTACAAGAATCACCAATACTACACCATTGATAATATCATCACCTATGAGGTATGTACCCGGTGCGACCTCGAGTTGTGTGCCCACCATAATCATAGCGAGAGCACCAGCAGCATGAGCATTGCTGAGCCCAAAAAGCATACGCCGCTCTGCCGCCTTCATGTGCAACACCAACTGGGTTATCCACGCACCCAACCACTTAGTGACAGTAGCGGTCACCACCATGACAAGCACCACGAAGAAGGCCTCACTATGCCCAAACAGGCTCTTCATATTGACAAGCATGCCCACACTGATGAGAAAATAAGGGATAAAAAGAGCGTTACCCACAAACTCTATACGATTCATCAAGGGCGACACACGAGGTATGTAGCGGTTGAGTACCAATCCTGCAAGAAAAGCGCCGAAGAGTCCCTCAAGACCAGCCAGTTCAGACAGAGCAGCACTAAGAACCAGCAATACGAGAACAAAGGTAAATTGTGTAACGTTATCGCTGTAGCGCTTGAAAAAGTAACGGGTAAAGCGTGGATAAAAGAAAAAGATGAAGAAACCGTAAGCTGCGCATTTCAAAATAAAAATGAACCAAAAACCCACACTTACATCTCCTTCGGCACTGGCCGAGATACCTGCCAACGTAAACAAAGCAAGCAGTAGGGCTATCATCGTTCCAGCAATGGCTATAGTAACACAATCATGGCGACTCAAACCATAACGTCCTACAATGGGATAGGCTATCAAGGTATGCGAGGCTATAATGCACGAGAACAACAGCGAGGCCTCCCACCGCAAATGTAACAGCCAGTGCCCTGCGGCATAACCAAGCGACAGAGGGATGAGAAAGGTTATCAGTCCAAAGATGAGACCTCGTTTACGGTTCTTTTTAAGCCCTTCCATATCCATTTCCAAACTCGCAAGAAACATGATGTAGTAAAGTCCGACCTTGCCAAAGAGTTCGAAACTGCTGTCGCGCGACAGGATATTGAGACCATGCTCACCCACCAGTACTCCTGCCAATATCATACCCACAATGTGTGGCAAACGTATACGGCTAGACAGTAACGGAGCAAACAAAATAATTACCAGCACTACGAGGAATATCCATGTAGGGTCGGTAATGGGAAGCAGCTGAGACATGTCATTGAATAGAGTCATGGCGATACTATCAAGTTTAGGTAGTCGTTAGCATGAGTTCAAAAGCTGAAGCAGCATTGTAATCCATAGGATTGTGTGCGCAGAACGTGTTGTTGGTCCCCAATGGTGGTAGGACGAACCTGTACGCTGAGGTCTTCAGTGATATCGAAATTGGAAAGTTCGGCATCAACGTACGCATCAACCACCGAAATGAGATACACGCCAATAAAACAAAAGATGCTGAGATCGCGCTGACGACGATAATTATCCTTGCGGTTCTTGAACACACGCTTGAGATAATCCTCGTTGGCCTCCACGTTATAGCGCGGTGGGAGAAAGTCCTCGTAACTTGCAGTACCTGGGTCATCATCCATAATGTCCAGATAAGCTTGTGAATAGTCGCTATACATCTGGTTGTTCCAGTTGAGAGCATAGGCACAGCCTAAGAAGCCACCGTATACGATGGGAAGCTTCCAATACTTATGATTGTATATCTGACCGCCTCCAGGAAACACAAGAGCACTCCATGTAGCCTTGCCTGGATCTGGGGTAAAAGTGGCAAGGCGCTGGCGACGCAACTCGCGGCGAGAAGAAGAGACCTTCCCGCTATCCTGTCTCGAATGAAAAAGGCCCTCTACCACTGTAGAGTCAGAGACGTCCCTACTCTCAACGAGAATCCCCAACTCTGCATTCGCGATACGATAGAGCGAATCGCAATGTCCACTGACTACTATTGCTGAAATAATTTCTCCTTGATTTGCATCATTACAAACCTCTTCGTTCACTTTTCCCAAGGAAGAGCTGTTTTCGTCCAATTGTTCGGCAGCGACAAGACGGTTCTGCACAAAGAGCAAAAACAAAAGAATGAATATGTCGCGATAATGGGTCATCATGCTTTCAGTTTGTCTAACATTGCTATGATGCGTTCAAGTTCCTGCTCATCTTTGAAGGAGATTGCAATCTTACCTTTGCCCTTAGCATTACAAGTTAGCTGTACATCGGTTTGAAAAAAGGACGCAAGATGATGTCTCAATAAGTCATAGTCATTTTTCTTGGGTTCTTTGGTTTTCTGAAGACTGGTTTTCTGCTTGCTTTTCTTCACGATTTCCTCAACCTTGCGCACCGAGTACCCAAGAGTTTGTATCTCCTGAAAGAGGTTAATCTGATCAACGGGATTATCCAATGCGAGCAGAGCACGAGCGTGCCCCATGTCAAGTTCGCGGTTCTTGAGGGCCATCTGTACCTGCGCAGGGAGTTTGAGTAGACGCAAGTAGTTAGCCACGGTAGTACGTTTCTTACCGACACGCTCACTCAGCCGATCCTGAGTGAGATTATACTCCTCTAACAAATGCTGATAAGCAAGAGCTATCTCCATGGCGTTGAGGTCCTCACGCTGGATATTCTCAACGAGAGCCATCTCCATTACGTTCTCGTCGTCAGCTGTACGTATATAGGCGGGTACAGCGTCAAGCCCTGCCAACTGTGATGCGCGGAAACGACGCTCACCGGCAATGATTTGGTAAGTGCCATCGTCCATCTTGCGCAATGTGATGGGTTGTATGATGCCTATCTCCTTGATCGAATCTGCAAGTTCTTGCAACGCATCGGGGTCAAACTCGCGGCGCGGCTGATTAGGGTTTGCCTTAATGAGCTGTATCGATATCTCGCTTATTGATGAAGAACCTTCTGTCTTCACGGAATCGGTGGAGATGAGAGCATCGAGGCCACGGCCTAATGAGGGGTATTTCTTTTGTGCCATATTGTATAATTGAAAATTGAAAATTGAGAATTGAAAATCTGGAGCCGAAATGCGCTGCTAATTATTCATTCTCAATACTCCATTATCCATTCTTCTTAATGATTTCCTGTGCCAAGGCTAAGTAGTTCTGCGCTCCCTTTGACTCGGCGTCGTAAAGTATGGTGGGGATACCGTGACTGGGAGCCTCGCTAAGGCGTACGTTACGTTGGATGACGGTGTCGAACACCAGTTCCTGGAAGTGTCGGCGCACCTCGTCAAGCACTTGGTTGCTCAGGCGTAGACGCGAATCGTACATGGTGAGCAGGAAACCTTCAATGCCGAGGTTGGGATTGAGCTTCGACTTGATGATCTTGATGGTGTTGAGCAACTTGCTGATGCCCTCCAAGGCGAAGTACTCGCATTGTACAGGGATAATCACCGAGTGGGCTGCCGTGAGGGCATTGACGGTGATAAGCCCCAGCGATGGTGAGCAGTCGATGAGTATATAGTCGTATTCCTCAAGGAAGGGGGCGAGTAGGCGTTTCATCACCGTCTCACGTCCTTCAAGGTTGAGCATCTCGATTTCGGCACCCACGAGGTTGATATGCGAGGCTATCACCTCCAGTCCTTCAATGTCGGTGGTATAGATGGCTTCGCGTGGGTCGCGCCCGTCGATAAGGCATTCATATATGGAGCAGTCTACACTATTGATGTCAACGCCCAAACCTGACGAAGCGTTGGCCTGAGGGTCTGCGTCAATGAGGAGCACTTTCTTTTCCAAAGTAGCGAGCGATGCTGCTAAGTTAATCGCTGTAGTAGTTTTTCCTACACCGCCCTTTTGGTTGGCTAATGCAATGATTTTTCCCATTTATATAATCTTCACTTAATGTTTCAAGCTGCGAAATAAACAATAATCTACCTATTTATAGAATAAAAGAGCTTAAAGTTTCCAAAAATGTGGATAACTTGCCGATTTGGTGGAAAACTTTTTGGCACTTCACTGCTTTTGTGCTAATTTCGCAACCACATATCAGTTTAGTATGAATAACGAAAGACCCCTTATACTTATCTCCAATGATGATGGTTACGAGGCGCGTGGCATCAACTTCGTAGCCGAACTACTATCTACGTTTGCCGACATCATCGTGATGGCTCCCGAAGGCGGGCGTTCAGGAATGGGATGTGCCATAACCTCAAAAGAACCGGTATATTACAGCCTTGTGAGCAAGCGGGAGCACCTGACGGTTTACAAGTGTTCGGGTACCCCCGTTGACTGCATAAAAATGGCGTTGCATGAACTTTTTACCGGTTGCCAGCCTGACCTCATCGTGGGTGGCATTAACCATGGTGACAATTCAGGTGTCAACGCACACTATTCGGGCACCATGGGCATCGTTGTCGAGGGATGTATGAAAGGTATTCCTTCGATAGCTTTCTCACTCGACAATCATTCACCTGAAGCCGACTTTGAACCTTGCGCTCCCTATATCATAAGAATTGTGAAACAGGTACTCAAACGTGGCCTCCCTACAGGAACCTGCCTCAATGTAAACTTCCCCACCACGATCATTCATGAAGACATCAAGGTATGTCGCATGGCACGCGGTGAATGGAGTCAGGAATGGGAAGAACATCCCCATCCACGTGGTGGAAGCTATTTTTGGCTCGTCGGTAATTTCTGTCTCCGTGATGAATATCCTCAAGAAGCCGACCGTCCCAATCTCACCGAAGGATACACAACCATCACTCCCGTACAGATCGACATCACTGATTACGCTTTCATGAAAGAGATAAAGGAAAACTGGGAGATATAGTACACCGGGAGAAGCAAAACGCGTGAGAATCCACATAGCATACTCTACCCATGGACATCCGCAAGAGACGCAACGAAGAGTACAGCGCATGCACTTCTCGTGAGGATTATCAACAATGGAGCTATGCGTACTTGCGCGGAAATCTAAACAGGATACCCAATACCGCTATTACACCCAAAGCAATAGGGAGGCTCCCCTCCCCTTAGCATTAAATTGTAAAATTGTAAATTACCCCCATGAACAACACTTGGAAAACCGTCATTAAGGTGCTTGCCGCCGTACTGGCAGCGATCGCAAGTGCCTTGGGCATCTCAGCAGCAGTCTGAGACGTGCCCTATCATCTGAGCTGCCCCGTGACAAACCATGAGGGCAGCACACAAGAGAAAGAGGAAGAGAACTTCGCGCGAGCTCCCTTCCCCTCTCTTCTTTTTTTTTCTTCGTCCTCCTCTACCGCTTCTCGCCCTTCACCCCTCGCAAGGTACGCGGCTGGAAGTTGAAGACGATGCCCAGCGCCGCTATCACCCCCAAGAGGAGAGGATAGTAGAGATACCTGATGATGTCGAAGGGCGTGATGGCCGCCAGACCTGCCGCCATGAGGAGCTGCGCACCATAGGGGATGAGTCCCTGGGCAAAGCAGCTGAAGGTGTCGAGCAGCGAAGCACTCACACGGCGGTCCACCCCATAGCGATCGGCGATATCGCGGGCCACGGGACCCACGGTGATGAGGGCAATGGTGTTGTTGGCCGTGCAGAGGTCGGCCAGCACCACGAGCAAAGCGATAGTCAGCTTGGCACCGCGCTTGCCGCTGATGCGGCGGGTGAGCACGCGGATGAGCCAGTCGATACCGCCATTATGCCGTATGAGGGCAAGCATGCCGCCTGCCAGGAGGGTGACGATGATGAGTTCGCTCATGCCCATGATACCCTCGCCCATGGCACCCATCCAGCCCATGAGGTCGAAACTGCCACTGGCCATGCCGATGCCACCGGCCAGGAGGATGCCGATGAGCAGCACGACGAGCACGTTGAGACCCGCGATGGCCAGCACGAGCACTGCCAGATAGGGGAGCACCTTGTACCACTCGGGCCAAGCCACATCGGAGGGCACCGTGACGCCCTGACCCACGATGACATAGACCACCAGAGCGATGAGCGCAGCCGGAGCAGCGAGGTAGATGTTGGCCTTGAACTTATCGCTCATGCGCACGCCCTGTGTCTGTGTGGCCACGATGGTCGTGTCGGAGATGAAGGAGAGGTTGTCACCGAAGAACGAGCCGCCCACCACGATGGCCACCATGAGGGGCACCGACATGCCCGTCTGCTCGGCTATGCCCACAGCCACGGGAGTGAGCGCCACGACGGTACCCACAGAGGTGCCTATGGAGAGGGAGATGAAGCAGGCGGCGATGAAGAGTCCGGGCAGCAGCATGCTATCGGGCAGCAGACGCAACGTGAGGTTCACCGTAGCATCAATAGCTCCCATGGCATCGGCAGCCTTGGCAAAAGCTCCTGCAAAGATGAATATCCACACCATGAGCATGAGGTTTTCGTCGCCCGCACCACGGGAGAAGATTGCTACGCGATCCTTGAGGCGGAGCTTGGGGGTGATGCACACGGCATAGGCCGAAGCGGCGAGAAAGGCTACGGTGAGCGGAACCTTGTAGAAGTCACCGGCAAGGATGGAGCCTACCAAGTAGACTGCCATGAAAACGAGCATGGGGGAAAGGGCAAGCATAGGAGTTGAAAATTGAAAATTGAAAGTTGAAAAGGAGATAAATGGAGTTAAATGGAGATAAATGGAGTTAAATGCCAAATGTCCTTACGCGCGATAAAGTATTGGTCTCTAAAAGTAATAGGGAGTTAAATGGAGATAGATGGAGTTAAATGCCGAATGTCCTTACGCGCGATAAAGCTATTGGCCTCTATCTCCCCTTAACTCCCTCTAACTCCTAAAAGGGACGGGGAGGCCCCAAATATAATCTTCGCACGGCAGGCCACTTCACCGGCTTCCTTGCGTATCTCCACATCGTATTCGTGGTTATCCTCTTTTTTATCCATAAAGATAGAGAGACACTCACGGTGGAAGCACTCGAGGCTGTAGCTCACCTCGACACGGTGAATGGTATGTGAGCGGAAAATCTCGAGCGGCAACTCATTGAGGATATGCTCGATATACTTCACGCTGTTGAGATGGCCATTGTAGTCGATGTCGCAGTAGAGGGGCATAAACTCACCCGTAGGCTCGGTGGCAGTGACGCGGGCACGACTCACGCCCTTGATGGGACACGGTTCATCGCAGCTGTAGGCGGCCAGTTCACCGTCGTAGAGTGTGGTGAGGTCGACCGGCTGACGGGTCTCGACATCAATGAGCGCCCAAGTGGAGCGTGCATAGCCGAGGATGCGACCTTCGCTGTTGCTCACACGGAAGTTACGCGAGGTGAAGAGGCGGGTGACGCTCTCTACCCAGGTCTCCACGTAGTAGGTGTCGCCCTCGTTGGGGTATTCGTCTATCTCGATGGCGAGGCGCGAGAGCACCCAAGTCTTGCCGTCGGCACTGAGCCGTTCCTTACCGAAACCACGTTCATTGGCATGGTTGCCGGCAGTAATCAACATTTTGTTGGCCAAGAAGCCGAATGAAAGGCCACCAGTATAGTCTACCTGGAAGGTCTCAACTTCGAAGGGATATTTTCCGATAAATGGTTTCATCTCAGTTTGGGGTTTAGGGTTGTCAACCTGTCAAATAACTCTATTGCAAATCAATCGTAAATAGTAAATTGTAAGATTACGCAGTTTTCATCAAACACTACTCCAACGGTCGCATTGCACAAGCATTGGGGGCACTGGTGCGCAGGATGTGGGCTATCGTAGGGGCTATACTCTCTGCTGCTACCGGTGTACGGCTAATCTGCGCATCAAATCCTCCTCCATAGAAGATTACGGGCACCGGCACATGTGTACGGTTATAGTATACACGTTCACTCCATCGCTCGTCCACGAGTGTCCATCCCGGTGCCACCTCAAGGAGGAGGTCACCCGAACGGTTGGCATGATAGCTGTTGCGCACCTCAGCATCAGCACCTCCCGAGAGAAGGTCGAGCGAGGCATGTACACGCTTTACGCCCGCCACCTGACTAAGAAACTCGGTGCAACGGTCAAGCAGCTCGGTCATTTTCATCTGCCGTTTCTCCACAAGAGCCTGATTGAGGTATATCTCATTGAGGTATGAGCCCTCAACATAGTTGTCCTTACCATAGAGTGCACCGAGGTACATATTGAGCAGGGCACAGCAACGTTCCATCTTGAGTTCTCCTGCGGGAAGGACAAACAGTTTACTGTCGGGACGGTGTGCATCGGCATAGCCGGTAGAGGTGATGACAAAGAGTGCATTGCCCTTTCCTACTTTCTCCTCCACGGCAGTGATGAGATTAGCGATATTGCGGTCGAGCCGGCAGTAGATGTCCTGCAGTTCTATCGGACGCTCCCACTCGGGCGAATGTTCATAGTTGCCGGCATAATAGCCCACACAGAGCAGGTCGGTGGTCTTGTTGCGCCCGAACATGGCACCAGCCACACAGGTCTTGGCCAACATGGTGACCTCCTCGTTGATGATGGCCGATGTTTTGTAACGACGTACAGTCTCGGCATCACCCTTACGGAAAGTATAATGAAACTCTTCTGGAATGCCGTCATATACGGAATAGGAGTATACTCCCATAGAAAAGTAGGGGTCCCATGTCACATTCTTCCAATCGAAACGTGTTCCGCTGCGACGGTTGTATGTGTTCACCCATGCTGGCACTCCACTATAATATGCCGAAGAAGCCCACAGCCCTTGATCTGTACTGAGCCAGAGCACCGCATTGGGAGCATGACCTCCTGCCAGCACGGCCATATCGCGCTCGGGAGCTATGGAGCACACATAGGCGTGACCCTTGGTCGCAATCTTGAGTTCATCGGCCAGTGTAGTCACTGAGAGATTAACGGGTGAAGTTGCCTCGAAGGTATTGATGCCTAAGTTCTCCGTATCATCCACGATACTCACAACTCTCAAGTTCTTCCGGTTGAGGAAACGGTTACCCGTAATGCCATGATAGTAGGGTGTGGTTCCGGCATACACCGATGCCGTGCCCGACGAGCGGTCGGGCGTGTCATGCGAGAAATAGCCATTGGTATATACACGGCCCTCGGCAAAGAGTTTCTTGAAGCCATCTTCGCCATATAGATGGGCATACTTTTCCAAATAGTCGCTCCGCAACTGATCTACCACAATGCTCACCACCACCTTGGGCACTTCGGCAGGCTCGGCGGCCTTGACAGCCGACGAGAGGGGCAGGCAGAACAGCAATGCCAGCACTTTGACGCGACGAGCCTTGCTACGTCCCTGCACTGCCAAGCGTGGAGCCAAGAAGGGGTATACCAGTGTATTGTGTAGCAGGCGCAGCATCAGCGTAGCTGCCAACACCCAAGCAGCAGGCTGCACATATTGCCCAGACAGGTAGATAGCCAGCGGGAAAGCGGCCAGCATCGCCATCAGTACGTAATAGAGCCGGCTCACCTTGTGCTTGACCTCGCTACGGATGATGAAGGGGAGGAAGAGCAGGGGCAACGGATTGAGGTAGATGACCTGCCAGTTGCTGCCTACCGTGGGGTGCCCGGAGCAGAAGAAGAGGAAGGCCACGATGAGTCCCATGATGCCCTGCAACAGAAGCAGCAACACATCGAGCCACCACTGGCGACGTTCCCACAAATACTCCAAGGAAGATATGACTGCCATGAACAACAAGAGCAGTATCATGGCCTGCATAGGAGTGAGCAACGGAGCCACTGAGGTATCGGGAGCAAGTTCGCCACGCACCTCGGTGCGGACAACGTATGGGTATACCCTACCCGAGTCGACAAGACAAGCTTGCCCGGTATAGCGCATCAAGTATTCGGGGGCAAACATCTGCTCGCGTGGAGTGATGGGGCGGTCGGCCTCGACACCCAAGAGGTAGTCGATGCCAAACTGCATCCAGGGATAGCCGGCGTTATACTCGTGCAGGATATTACGGTAAGTAATGCCCTCACGCAAGTTTTCCACAGGCTGAAGCTGTGCCACAAGTGCCTCTTCCACCTTGGCTGCCGCCTTGTTGCTGCAGTTGTTGTAGAGAAAGTTGTAGCGGTATTCGCGATTCTCGGGGCGCAGGTTCTCATTCAGCAAGTGCACGAGACGTTCCTTCTCCTCGCCACTGAGGTTGAGTGTCTGTAGCGTCACCGTAGAGCCGCGACTGGTGTACTCACGCTCGAAGATGGGGTACCCTATGGTACCCACCACATAGTCGGTCTCGCCCTTGATGAACCGCCAGATGAAGTTGGGCGCATCGAAGGAGAATAGCCCATAATTGACGACAAGGTCAACACCAGCAGAGGGTATCTCCACGCGCAGTGCCGTATGGCCATACACCTCGTAGACTGCCGTACCGGGTGAGCAGGTGACCAAGCTGACGCGGATGGAGTCGCTGTGGTCGCGCACAAGCGTAGAGTCAACGGCTGCCGGTGACATGAGCACCGACAGACCGAAGAGAATGGTTAATATAAGTTTGCGCATGTCCTTTAATAGGAGTTAGAGGGAGATTCTGTTTAAGGAGTTAGAGGGAGTTAGGGGGAGTTAGGGGGAGATAGAGGCCGAATGTCTTTTCGTGCGTAAGAACAAATGGCATTTAACTCCATTTATCTTCCTTTATCTCCTAAAACGTATCCTAAATAGTTCTTACGCCGTAGCTATCTCCACCACCTTGTCTACGGCACTGATGATGCCGTCGGGGTTCTTACCGCCTGCGGTAGCGAAGTGAGCCTGTCCGCCGCCGCCGCCCTGGATAAGTTTGGCTGCCTCGCGCACGAGCTGACCGGCATTGATGCCCTTGGCGGTGAGGTCTTCGCTGGCCGATACGGTGAGCAGAGGCTTGCCGCTGTCGACGCTACCGATGACTACGAGCAGATTCTCAGGTTTCTCGCCACGGAGCTGGAACACGATGTTCTTCACCGCCTCGGCAGGCATGGGCACTACGGCCTTGATGACGTTGATGCCATTTACGCAAGCCATCTTCTCCACGAGGTCGGCCTTGAGCGATGCGGCCTTCTCCTTCATGAACTCCTCGATCTGTCGCTTGAGGTCGTCGTGCTCGGCGATGAACTTGGTGATGGTAGCCTTCAGGTCGGGGGCGTTGTGGAAGAGCTGGCGAATCTCGTTGAGCGAGTCGTGCAGCTTGTCCTGCAGTTCCTCCACTTTGGCTCCGGTGATGGCCTCGATACGGCGCACGCCAGCAGCGATGCTGCTCTCGCTGATGATCTTGACCATACCAATCTTACCTGTGGCACTCACGTGGGTACCGCCACAGAACTCGATGGAGTTGCCGAACTGCACCACACGTACGTGGTCGCCGTACTTCTCGCCGAAGAGGGCGATGGCGCCCAGCTCGCGGGCTTTCTCGATGGGCAGGTTGCGGTATTCGTTGAGCTCGACGTTGGCGCGTATCTTGGCGTTGACGAGGTGCTCTACCTGGCGCAGCTCCTCATCGGTGACCTTCTGGAAGTGTGAGAAGTCGAA
>JAFQLT010000101.1 GCA_017396545.1 Bacteroidaceae bacterium
GTCCACCGCCGTGAAGGGGATGTTGCTGCCGCGCTCCTCGAAGATGGTCTTCAGGCGCTCGGCCTGCTTGGTGCTGTCGGTGAGTATATACACCTGGTAGCCCCGCTCTATGAGGTCGGTGAGCGACTGCTCCACCAGTTCGAAGTTCTTGTGGAAAAGCGGTTGGGGCGAAGTGTCGAAGGTTACCGTAGCATGAACAGCCGATGATGCCTTCACACCAAACTCGATGCGGCGGAAGGCAACCGTCTTGCGCAGGAAGTCCGTTGCGTCAAGGAGATGGAGCACACAATCAGTTGCTTCATCCATTGCCTGCACCGCCTGCTGCGAAAAACCCTCCTCATTCAATTGTTCTATCCTTTCATGCACCCAGGCGTAATCCTGGAATGCCAGCGCACTGCCCTTGGGCAGGAAGTCGAAGAAAGAGACCTCATCCTCTGCCCCACCCTCAAAGTTAGGCACGATGCTCACCTGCTGCACCTTGTCGCGCGAGAGCTGCGTCTCAATCTCAAACGTACGTATGCTGTCAATCTCATCCCCGAAGAGGTCGATACGGTAGGGATACTCCGACGCATAGGAAAACACGTCGATGATGCTACCACGCACGGCAAACTGCCCCGGCTCATACACATAGTCCACACGCTCAAAGCCCTCACCCGCCAGCGTCGCCTCCATCTGAGGTATCTCTACCGTGTCGCCTACGGCAAGGCGCACCGAGCGGTCGTTCAAGGTATCGCGCGACACCACCAGCTCAGCCAGGGCATCGGGATAAGTGACGATATATAATTTTCCATTTTCATTTTTCAGCTCGCATAAGCGAGTAAGCACCTCCGTGCGCAGCACCTCATTGGCCGAGTCCTTCTGTCCGTACTTGATGGCCCGCTTGTACGATGAGGGAAGAAAGAGTACTTGTTTGTCGCCCAGCACCTGAGTCAAGTCGTGGTAGAAGTAGCCAGCCTCTTCCAAATCGTTCAGCACAAAGAGCGCCACAGGCACTCGCCACGGCTCATCGGCGAGGGCCAAGGCACTGAACAGCATCGGAGCCGCCGAAGCCGCAAGCCCCTTCAGATGTATCGTACCCACCGCCTCGTCATTCCATACATGCCGCATAGCACTCACTCCCGAGTGCCCGGCAAAGCGCTTCACCAAGTCCTGTATTTCCATAATCTACATGCACCTTGGGCAGATAGGGTCATCACCCCATCTGCCTAACTATATTAATACAATGCAAAGATAGCACATTTATATATAAATAGTATAAAAGCAATCAACAAACTTGCTTTTTCGCTCGCCTTGCACTAATTTTAGGCTAAATACAGACTGAAATTAGGCTACGGCTCGGAAAAACGCAAGTAAACTTGCTTTTTCGCTCGCCTTGCACTAATTTTGTAGCGGTTTTGTTTCGTAGTTCCTATTCGGAGCAATCGGATGAAAAGGGAATCGGGTGAGAATCCCGAACAGTCCCGCTGCTGTGTGCTCAAAAAACGCACGTCAATTCTTTGCCACTGACAATTTAGTTGTTGGGAAGGCGTGACGGGCAGAGCGAGTCAGAAGACCTGCAAAGCCGTGTGAGTGTATTGTGCGCCTTGCGCTCTCGAGGAAAGAGGCTTGGCGGATTTTAGGTTTATTCATCATCGTAATGTGAATAAGACAAGAAAAACTGTTATAGCAGGATTATTGGCTCTATGTATGTGGCAACCTGTTCGTGCCGAAATAAAAGACAGCACGCAGACATTGACACAAATCATCGAAGAAGTATACATCCATGCTCGCCGCCTTCCACACGAAGTTTCGGCCACTGCACCAGAGCAGATGATGCACCGCGAAACGATGCGTGCATTAGCCATACAGAATGCAGGAGATGCCATGCGCCACTTTGCCGGAACCACGATAAAGGATTATGGTGGTATAGGAGGTCTGAAGACAGTGTCTGTACGCGGCCTCGGTGCCATGCATACAGCCATAAGTTACGACGGAGTAGTGATAGGCAACTGCCAGGCAGGACAAATAGACCTCGGACGATTTTCTTCTAATAGTTTAGGCTGTATTTCACTCCACGTGGGACAGAGCGACGAGATGACATCTACTGCACGCGCCTTGGCCTCAGGAAGCATGGTAAGCATGAACAGTCCTACCCCCCAATGGAGCGAACGACCTCTTCAGATAGAGGCAGGTATCATGTCCGGATCGTTCGGACTGTATACCCCTTCGGTATCCTATTCGCAAAAGTTAGGGAAACAGACTTGGACAAATATCAACGCAAATTTCTCTACCGCTCACGGAAGCTATCCGTATACCTTAACAAATGGTCATAGAATCACTACTGAACACCGCACCAACACAGACATAACCCAGTTTTCGGGCGAATGGAACTTGCATCATGAATTTACCAATGGGAGCCATATCGACACCAAAGTATACTACTTTAATTCAGAACGTGGGCTACCCGGTGCCGTTATCCTATACAACAACCACACTACCGAACGTTTGGCCGACCGCAACACCTTTGCCCAAGCATGCTATACCAAACAATGGAATCATCAATGGCAGCTCAGCACAATAGCCAAATATACTTACGGATGGAACCGCTACACCGACACGAATGTCAAGTACAACGATGGCAAACAAATAGACGAGAACTTACAACACGAATACTATGCCGCTACATCCCTACTCTACCGTCCTACCATGAATTGGAGCTTCTCATTGGCTCAGGATGGATACGCCAATACTCTCAGCAGTAACCTTCCCTCATGCCCGTTCCCTGTGCGATACACTTCGCTCACTGCCCTGCAGGCACAATACCGAAACGAGTGGATCCGTATAAAAAGTAGCCTACTCGCTACTCTTGTCAACGAGACTACCCGCGATTCTCAAAAATTCAAACAAACAAAAACGAGCAATCTAACACCTACCCTCAGCACTTCAATACGTCCTTTCAGCCATATACCACTGTTCGTAAGACTGATGTATAAAGAAACTTTCCGCATGCCGACCTTCAATGATCTGTACTACTTCCGAAGCGGAAATAAAAACCTGCGGCCAGAACGCGCCGATGAATACAACATAGGCATCACCTGGCAAGCTCCACAGATGAAATTCATAGATGAGCTGACGCTGACTGTCGATGGATATTTCAATAATGTAAAAGACAAGATTGTAGCCTTCCCTACCACCTACGTATGGAAGATGGCCAATTACGGACATGTTCACATCACAGGAGTGGACGCGACATTCACCACCCACTGCCATATCACTAAAGATATGACAGCAAACATCAGTGCCAATTACACGTTGTTGCATGCCATCGACATCACCGATCCCAAGGCACAAGGATATCGCGTACAACTACCCTACACCCCTTTGCACAGTGGTAGCGGTCGCCTGCTACTCACCACCCCATGGATAAACGTAGGATACTCAATGGTTGCTGCAAGCAAACGCTACAGCATGTCAGAACAGACAGCACGTTACCGTATAGCTCCATACACCGAGCATACCATTACCTTCTCGCACACCTTCAAGCTGCGCACCACGCATCTTACAGCACAGGCTGAAGCTATCAACTTCACCAACACCCAGTATGAGGTAATACAATACTACCCAATGCCAGGCCGCCAAATCAGACTATCACTCACATTCAAACTATAACATACTATGCAACGCCTCTTCCTACATATATACATAGCAGTAACCACAACTATACTATGTAGCCTCACCGCATGCCGTGGATACCAGCCGTACAGTACAAACACACAAAGCGACACCTTGGAATTACACCATGCAGAACACCTTACCATAATTGAGCACAAGGGATATACTGAAGTACAGATACATAACCCATGGAAGAAAGGAAAGTTACTTCAGACAGTGCTCGTGCAATCGGAGTCATCCAACAACTCGGAGAAACTCCCTAATCCTGTACTTCCCCCTCCACACCGCATCCTCTCTTTCACCGCCACCCATAGTAATCTCATCGAGGAATTAGGGTGTATCGATGCCATAGCGGGGATATGCGAAACAGAATATGTAGCCAACCCTCAACTACGCCAAGCCATCGCCGATGGCAAGATAAAGGATATAGGTAGCGCCATGACACCCGATCGCGAACGTATCATCGGACTCGCCCCCGACCTCATCCTGCTATCGCCTTATGAGAACGCCAGTACCTACGGACAACTTGAGGCATTGGGTATTCCCATCATCCAATGTGCCGACTATATGGAGACTTCGGCACTGGGCCGTGCCGAGTGGATACGTTTCTACGGTCGACTCTTCGGAAAGCCCCACGAAGCCGATTCACTATACCTTGCGATTGAGGCCGAGTACCATGCACTGCGGGCACTCACCGACAGCATCAATGAGACCGATCGTCCCACAATACTCTTCGACACCCAAAACGGCTCTGCATGGTACCTCCCCGGTGGACGCAGTACCATGGCACAACTCATTTCCGATGCCGGTGGACGTTACCTTTTCGATGACAACACAAAGAGCGGTTCCATTCCCCTCGCCTTCGAAACCGTGCTCAGTCGTGGCGGACAGGCCGACATTTGGCTCATACGATACAGCAACAGCCACGGACGCATGGGACTTAACGATTTGGGGGAAATACACCATCCTTACACACTCTTCAAAGCCTACCAGAAGGAGAATGTATATGGCTGCAACACCACCGAACTCATCTTCTACGAGGAGACACCCTTCCACCCCGAACGCCTCTTGCTCGACTATATCAAGATACTCCATCCCCAATTACTCCCTGATGACAAGCTCCGCTATTTTCATCAACTATAACCCACGGAATGACGATCCGAAATATACTTGCGAGAATTGAATAATATATCTACCTTTGCACATAGCTTTTAGGATTATGAAACGCATCGGAATCCTCTCTGACACCCACGGCCACTGGGATGAGCGCTACGTCCGGCACTTTGCCGAGTGCGATGAAGTGTGGCATGCCGGCGACATCGGTTCGCTCGATGTAGCCGAACGGTTCGAAGCCTTCCGTCCTTTTCGTGCCGTACATGGGAACATCGACGGACGCGACATACGCCTACGCTATCCCGAGGTAAACCGATTCTTTCTCGAAGGAGCCGATGTGCTCATCAAGCACATCGGTGGATACCCCGACAACTACGACACCTCCATCCGTAGTTCACTCTTCATGCGCCCACCTACTATCTTCATCAGTGGTCACTCGCACATACTCAAAGTGATGTACGACCGCACCTTAGGTACCCTTCATATCAACCCAGGTGCCGCAGGCATCCACGGTTTTCACAAGGTACGTACCCTCGTACGCTTCACCATAGACAACGGTGCGTTCAATAACCTCGAAGTAATAGAGCTGGCCGACTAAGACTTATCATCATTTACATGATACACTTCATATAAAAAGAGGGCATGTCCAGAAAAACCGACATGCCTTAAAATGCAATTCAAGCATACTTTTGCTTATACAAGTTTGTGGATTACCAGTCCCGAGCGCAGCTTGGGCTCAAACCAGGTGGTTTTGGGCGGCATGATGTTGCCGGTGTCGGCAATATCCATGAGCTGCTTCATCGATACGGGATAGAGGGCGAGGGCCATCTTCATCTCTCCGCTGTCGACACGGCGCTTGAGTTCGCCGAGGCCACGGATACCACCGACGAAGTCGATGCGCTTGTCCTTGCGCAGGTCGCCCAGGCCGAGGATGTCGTGCAGGATGAGGTTGGACGAGATAGTGACGTCGAGCACGCCGATGGGGTCGCCATCGTCATAGGTACCCTCTTTGGCGGTGAGGCTATACCACTGTCCGTCGACATAGAGGGAGAAGTTGTGCAGGGCTGCGGGCTTGTATATCTCGGTGCCCTTGGGCTCGACGATGAAGTTCTCTTCGAGCTTGGAAAGCAGCTGCTCGGGGGTGAGCCCGTTAAGATCTTTCACCACGCGGTTGTAGTCGATGATGGTGAGCTGGCCTGCGGGGAAGCATACGGCCATGAAGTAGTTGTACTCTTCGTCGCCACGGTGGACGGGGTTCTGACGTGCCTTCTCGGCTCCTACGAGGGCTGCGGCTGCCGAGCGGTGATGGCCGTCGGCAATGTAGAGGGCGGGCATCTTGGCAAACTCGGCGGTGATGGCGGCCATGTCGGCCTCATCGTCGATGACCCACAACTGGTGACGGAAGCCGTCGCCCTGGGCTACATAGTCGTACTCGGGTGCCTGGGCGGTGTAGCGTGCCACGAGGGCATCGAGCAGGGCATTGTCGGGGTAGGCGAAGAAGACGGGTTCGATGTTGGCATTGTTGACACGCACGTGCTTCATGCGGTCCTCCTCCTTGTCGGCACGGGTGAGCTCGTGCTTCTTGATGACACCGTTAAGGTAGTCGTCAACGTAGGCACACACCACGAGGCCATACTGGGTGTGGCCGTTCATCGTCTGTGCATAGATGTAGTACTGCTCCTTGTCGTCCTGCACGAGCCAGCCCTTCTCCTGGAAGAGGGCGAAGTTCTCGGCTGCCTTCTCATACACGCGGGGGTCGTGCTCGTCGGTGCCTACAGGGAAATCGATCTCGGGCTTGATGATGTGGTAGAGCGACCTCTCGTTGCCTTCGGCCTCGGCACGGGCCTCGTCGGAGTTGAGCACATCGTATGGGCGGCTCTGCACCTTCTCCACCAATGCTTTGGGTGGGCGGATGCCTTTGAATGGTTTTACTACTGCCATGTTGGGAATTCTGAATTATTTGTTAACGCGGAATTTCTCGCAACCGTCCTTGATAAACCCTACAATCTGGTGAGCTGCAGCGATGCCGGCATTGATGTTGGCCTCAGCGGTCTGTGCACCCATCTTCTTGGGGGTAGAGAAGTAACGTCCGGCAAAGAGCTCGGTAAACTTGCTGTCGGCGGCGGGCATGATGTCGGTCATGTACTTGAAATCGGCACGCTCCTCCATGAGCTGGATGAGCTCGGCTTCGTTGATGACCTCCTTGCGGGCGGTGTTCACCAGCACGGCACCCTTGGGCATATCCTTCAGCAGGGCGTAGTTGATGGACTCCTTGGTCTCGGGGGTGGCGGGAATGTGGAGCGACACAATCTGGCACTGCTCATACAGTTCCTTGGCCGAAGCTACGGGGGTGACGCCATCGGCGGTCATCACCTCAGCAGGGCAGTAGGCGTCGTAGGCGTAGATGTCCATGCCGAAGCCCTTGGCGATGCGTGCCACGTTGCGGCCTACATTGCCATAGGCGTGAATACCGAGCTTCTTGCCCTTGAGCTCGCTGCCCGAGGTGCCATTATAAAGGTTGCGCACGGCATATACCATCAAGCCAAGAGCCAGCTCAGCCACGGCATTGGAGTTTTGCCCGGGTGTGTTCATCACACATACGCCATGAGCCGTAGCAGCAGCGAGGTCTACATTGTCGTAGCCAGCACCGGCACGCACCACGATCTTGAGCTGCTTGGCTGCGTCGAACACCTCGGCATCAATCACATCACTACGGATAATGATGGCATCGGCATCGGCCACGGCAGCCAACAGATTGGCCTTCTCGCCATATTTCTCCAACAGGGCAAGCTCGAAGCCTGCACCCTCAATCACTTCACGGATACCGTCAACTGCCACCTTGGCAAACGGTTTGTCTGTTGCTACTAATACTTTCACGACAAGAATTCTTTTTTGAATTAATGTAATTTCTCAAACTCCTTCATGCAATCAACCAGCGCCTGTACGCTCTCAAGCGACATGGCGTTGTAGCACGATGCGCGGAAACCGCCTACTGAGCGGTGGCCCTTGATGCCTACCATGCCGCGCTCCTGGGCGAACGCCATGAAGTCGGCCTCGAGGTACTTGTACTCGTCGTTGAGCACGTAGCAGATGTTCATGTATGAGCGGTCCTCAACGGCACAGGTACCACGGAAGAGCTTGTTGCGGTCGATCTCGCCATAGAGAAGGTCGGCACGCTCCTTGGCACGACGGGCCATCTCCTCTACTCCACCGTTGGCCTTGATCCAGCGCAGGGTGAGCATAGCCGAGTAGATGGGCAGCACGGGA
>JAFQLT010000102.1 GCA_017396545.1 Bacteroidaceae bacterium
CCTCGTTGTTGAAAAACTTTGTATGTACGGTCATGGCATACAGTACTGTATCCGCGACTCCCACATACGGACGTGTCTTTCATCAATGTTACTGAGGCATATAAAAGAAAAAGCGCGGGAGTCTCACCGGTTACTTGTCCGCTTATCAAGGTCTTAGGAAACCCACCACAGTAAACAAGTAACGTAGAGCCCGCGCCGATAATGTATATATTTCTAACAACTCCATACACCTTCCCGTTCAGGGGAAGGTGCATAGAGCGGGTATATACATATACCACGCAGACATCTACCATTATCTTATTTTTGACCGTGGTTCAAAAGTTCCTAAGTTTTGATAAGCCAAAAACAAGACGTAGCAAACGTCTTTCTTCAATATGTCATCGCCCACCCACGAACCCTGTCGGCGCGGACGATGTGACAAAGTTATACAATTATTTGCAATTGACAAATGATGAGGAGGAAAAGTTGCTGCGCAATGATGGTTAACGAAAACGATGACTTTAACGGATGGTTTACGATGAAAGGTTAACGAAAAACGAATAGTCAATATAAAGAACTCCCGACCTCGTGAGAGAAGTCGGGAGGTAACGCCACGATTATAAGCCAAGAACGAACGGGACGCCGCTGTTGAATTCTGAATTGTGAATTATTAATTCTATTTAAGTGATATTCTCACTATCACAAACCTTCGCGAAAGCGTCTGTCCGAGTTTACTCCATAGGCAATTCGTTTTATGTGTTAATATTATGTGTTTGTTTAGTTTTCTTTTTCAAAATCTTCGTACAATGCTACGGGGCCGAGATGCCAGAGTTTAGTCGATTCGTCTTCTAACTCGTGATACATCTTGGATGAGTAGAATGCGCGGAGGCCCTCAAGCATAGTGCCTCCATTTTGCTCGGTATAGATGCGAGCAAAATGGGCCGCCTTGCCAGGAATAAGCAAGTGAACATTATTGTTTGTGATTTCGGGAATCATACGCTCTCCTCCTTTGCTCGTTTGATAAATTCATCAATCTCCTCCATTAGCCATTGGTAGCTTTGGGTATGGAGGATATCAAAGTTGTCTACCAAATATTGGTCCACACCATATTGCATAAAGAGAGCCATCACATCGCTACCCGATGTGGATATATGCCGCTTGTACTGCTCTATGCAGAACGAGAGGAAATAGGCGATATCTGTGTCTCTCTTCGTCATTGCTTGCAAATTTATCGAAAAACATTGGAATAGCAAAACATCCCGTAAGTTTGTTTGTCATCTTTCTGCTGATTTATCCCAAAGGAATCGTCTCGGATATACGTAGTAATATGGATAAATATATTACCTCCTGTAGAATATTTTTTTTAAGTTTTTTCATTATCTTTGTTCTATGGAAACAAAAAATATTCCTCACACGAAGAGAATTATTTACCCTCGCGAGGATAAACTATTCTCTTCGCGAAGATAAAATATTCCTCTCGCGAGAGTAATATATTCTCCTCGCGAGGGTAATATATGGTGATTGAAGTAAAATGCTGGGATTGAGGGTGGTATTCTCAACTTTCGCAGTGCGAAAGCAAAGGAGATAACAGTAGTTAATTTAAGTTATCGGCTCTTCGAGCCTAAGAAGATAAAGGCCGAATGTACAGAACGCGCGCACTATACTATCGGCATTTAACTCCTTAACGGAGCAAAGCGTAGTGGTAACTCCATTTTAACTCCCTTACCTCCTGAAAGTTGAGTTTGCGAAACTTAAGTAACTATATATAGATATGAAGACAAAGAAGTACAAGACTGCAGCGCACAAGCGTACGTATGGGATTGAGGTGGCTTGCAAGGCTACGAGTCGTAAACTGATGTGTGGGGCCGGCACCGAAGCGGAGGGGATGGCACTCACCGTGTCGCACCCGATGAAGGTGGATGTGGCCTCCCTTGCCAAGGACATCTGCGATGCCACCACAGCTACGGAGACGGATGTGAAGTTGGTATGGGAGGCTATGAGCGAGCGCATCGTGGAGGCACTCGCTCATGGCTATCGCGTGGACCTTGCAGGGCTGGGCACGCTGAATATGGAACTGAGCAGCCACAAGGGCACGACGCCGCCCACGGGCAAGGAGGTGCGCATCAGTGGCATCCGTTTCCGCCCCGACAAGAACCTGGCCTCGCGCCTGGCCGATGTGAAGTTTAGCGTAGAGGGAGTGGAACGCAAGCCGCTCACCGAGGCCGAACTCGAGGAGGTGCTGCGCGAATATTTCGCCACGCACGAGGATATCCATGTACGCGAACTGGCCCGCATAGGGCACTTTGCGGTGAGCACGGCCTATCGTAAACTCAAGGCTTACGTGGAGCAGGGCAAGCTTGCGCTGGTACCCAAGAGCAGCCACTACTATCGCTGGGTGGGGGAGTAGCGGATTCTGAGCTACTCGAAAGAGCTTTAGCTTCTTGGACAAATCTAACCCTTAGATCGGCAGTAGAGGCCGGACTCCGTGTTCCTACCTCTTTGTTTGTTGATGGCTGTCCGTATCGTCGGAACCTTGTTGAATTTCTTCCTCGCTCAGCATAGAAAATGCAAGCCTTTTCTATAGGTTCGCTCGTCGAAATTTGGCATTTCTCTCGCCTTGCACTAACTTTAGTTTGTGGTAAACAGAAGTTAGGCTGCGGCTCGGATATACCCAAATAAATCTAACCTTGTTGAATTTCTTCCTCGCTCAGTATAGAAAATGCAAGCCTTTTCTATACGTTCGCTCGTCGAAATTTGGCATTTCTCTCGCCTTGCACTAACTGTAGTTTGTGGTAAACAGAAGTGGGGCTGCGGCTCGGATATGCCCAAATAAATTTGGCATTTCTCTCGCCTTGCACTAACTTTGCAGGCATTATGATAAGCATAGAGAATCTGAAGGTCGAGTTTGGCGCTACGCCACTGTTTCAAGGAGTCAGTTACATCATCAACCCCAAGGACCGCATAGCCCTCGTGGGCAAGAATGGGGCGGGAAAGAGCACTATGCTCAAGATTCTGGCAGGACTGCAGTCACCTACCGACGGCATGGTGAATATGCCCAAGGACATCTCGGTGTGTTACTTGCCACAGGTGATGAAGCTGGCCGACTCGCGTACGGTGCGCGAGGAGACCGAACAGGCCTTTGCCCATATCGGCGAGCAGAAAGCGCTGATCGACCGCCTTGCCGCAGAGATGGCCGAGCGCACCGACTATGAGAGCGAGGCGTATCACGAACTTATCGACAGGTTTACGCGCGAGAACGAACGCTTCCAGATCATTGGCGGTGCCAACTACCATGCCGAGATGGAGCAGACGCTCTGCGGCTTGGGCTTCCGTCGGGAAGACTTTGACCGTCCCACCTCGGAGTTCTCGGGCGGATGGCGCATGCGTATCGAACTGGCCAAGCTCCTGCTGCAGCATCCCGATGTGCTGCTGCTCGACGAGCCTACCAACCACCTCGACATCGAGAGCATACAGTGGCTCGAGGACTTCCTTGCCCGCAACGGCAAGGCGGTGGTGCTGGTGAGCCACGACCGCGCCTTCATCAACAACGTCACCAACCGTACCATCGAGATCACCTGCGGTACTATCCACGACTATAGGGTGAAGTATGACGAATATGTGGTGCTGCGCCGCGAACGCCGCGAACAGCAGCTCCGGGCCTACGAGAACCAACAGAAGGAGATTGCCGACATCACCGACTTTATAGAGCGTTTCCGATACAAGCCCACCAAAGCCATACAGGTGCAGAGCCGCATCAAGCAGTTGGAGAAGATGGTGCCTGTGGTCATCGACGAAGAGGACCGCAGCACCTTGCGTCTCAAGTTCCGCCCGGCACAGCGTAGCGGCAACTATCCTGTGATATGCGAGGATGTGGCAAAGAGCTACAACCACCTGGTGTTCAAGGATGCTAACCTCACCATACGCCGTGGCGAGAAGGTGGCGTTCGTGGGCAAGAATGGCGAAGGCAAGACCACGCTGGTCAAGTGCATCATGGGGGAGATCCCCTTTGAGGGGAAGCTCACCATAGGACACAACGTGGAGATTGGCTACTTTGCCCAGAACCAGGCACAGCTGCTCGATGAGAACCTTACCGTATTTGAAACCATCGACCGCGTGGCCGTGGGCGACATCCGCCTCAAGATACGCGATATCCTCGGTGCCTTCATGTTTGGTGGCGAAGCCTCCGACAAGAAGGTCAAGGTGCTCTCCGGTGGCGAGCGCAGCCGCTTGGCGATGATCAAGCTGCTGCTCGAGTCTGTCAACCTGCTTATCCTCGACGAGCCCACCAACCACCTCGACATGCGCTCCAAGGATGTGCTCAAGGATGCCATCCGCGAGTTTGACGGTACGGTCATCGTCGTGAGCCACGACCGCGAGTTCCTCGACGGCCTTGTCACCAAGGTCTACGAGTTTGGCGGCGGCAAGGTGAAGGAGCACTTGGGTGGTATCTATGACTTCTTGCAGAGCAAGCGCATCGATAGCCTCGATAGCTTGGGGGCAAAGAGCCTGAGCTCTCCGACCGTACCTACCGCCCCGGTGACCCCGAAGAGCGAGGTGAAGCCATCGTCGGGAGCTACCGACTATGCTGCCCGCAAGGAGCAAGCCAAGCAGCAGCGTAAGCTGCAGAAGCGCGTTGAGGAGTGCGAGAAGCGTGTGGCACAGATAGAGACCGAGCTCAAGGAGCTGGAGGAGTGGATGGCCACTCCCTCGGGCGCAGCCAACGCGGCACTCTTCGAGCAGTATGGCAAGCTGAAGGACACGCTCGCCCAAGCCGAGGCGGAGTGGGAAGAGGCGATGATGGCGCTCGACGAATAGGCAGCAACCTATGGCTGCTCGTCCATGATAAGATATAAGAAGTATGGCAAAGATACAGAAGACCAATGTAGCTCGTCTGCTCGATCAGGCCAAGGTCCCCTATGAACTCATCCCCTATGAGGTGGATGAGAACGACCTCAGTGCACCTCATGTGGCCGAGTCGCTGGGCGAGGATATAGCTCAGGTATTCAAGACACTCGTCTTGCAGGGCGACCGCACGGGGTATTTCGTGTGTGTCATCCCCGGTGATGCCACGGTAGACCTCAAGCTGGCTGCCAAGGTGTCGGGCAACAAGAAATGCGAGATGATACCCATGAAGCAGCTGCTGCCCCTTACGGGGTATGTCCGGGGAGGGTGTTCGCCCATCGGGATGAAGAAGCACTTCCCCACCTATATCCATGGCACCTGCAACGACTTCCCTTACATCTTCGTCAGTGCAGGGGTGCGTGGTCTGCAGCTCAAGGTGGCTCCTGCCGACCTCTTGCGTATGGCGCAGGCCGAGCCGGTAACGCTTGTCCTTTGACGCTCCGCTCCTCTTCCCCGCTTAGGGCTGGCCATGATTATGTGTAGAGGTCTGTGGTAGTGGTAGCTATTAAGGAGCTGTCCGGGACATATCGACGATGAAGTTCCAGACAGCTCCCAAGAATGCCGCAATGTGGGCAGCCCTTATGGCTGCCTATTGTCATGCCGCTCCTAACCCTATGATCAACCACGCCATGTATGCAGCATACAGGAGCAGGAGAATGGAGGCATCGGCGCGATCAAGCTGGTGGCGCTTGAAGGTAACAGCAGCCGCCATAAGCATAAAGGCCGAGAGTACCATGACTCCCCAGTCGACGAAGGTGATGTCGCCCATCGGAAGGGGCTGTATCAAGGAACTTACACCGAGGATGAGCAGGAGGTTGAAGATGTTGGAACCTACGATGTTGCCCAGCGCCATCTGCCCCTTGTTCTTGGTGACGGCAATGATCGATGATACCAGTTCGGGCAGCGAGGTACCGCCCGCTACGATGGTAAGCCCGATGATGGCTTCAGACACACCCCATTCGCGGGCAATGGCCGAGGCCGAGTCTACGAACATGTCGCCACCGAAGATGAGTCCGCACAGTCCGAAGATGATGGCCAGTATGCATACCGGTATCGACTGGTAGCGGCTGGTCTCTACTGGTGCCACAAGGTCGCTGTCGGGGTAGTGTAAGCCCTGCTTCCTGGCCTCCTGCTGCCTGCGTTCGCTCTTGATGGTGCTCCACAGGTAGAGGGCAAAGCACACGATCAGGATGATTCCCTCGATGCGGCCCAATCCATACTCGCCCCGGATGCGTATGCTCAGTACACAGAGTGTCAGGACGAGGAGTGACACACCGATATTGAGCGGTATGTCGCGTTTGATATTCTCATAGGTATACTTGATGGGGATCATCAAGGCGGTGATGCCGAGTATGAGGAATACGTTGAAGATGTTTGACCCTACCACGTTTCCGATGGCTATTTCAGGGTGTCCTCCAAGCCCCGAAACGACACTTACCACCAGCTCGGGCATACTGGTGCCCATGCCCACGATGGTGGCTCCAATGATATACTCGGATATGTGATAGCGGCGGGCTATGGCCGCAGACCCGTCGACCAGCCAGTTGGCTCCTACTACGAGGAGTACAAGGCTGAAGATTAGCATAAAATAGTTCATGGATATAACTTTTTCTTTGTCATTATACACATTTCAGGAATCTTACAGCACTACCCATTCTGTTGCGGGTCTGTAGCCTTCGGGGTGGTACTTCTGCATGCGTGCAGCGGTGAAGGCCTTGTCCGCTGACTCCAGTTTCTCTACCAGTATGCCACCCGCACTGTCGGTTTTCAGCGCATTGAGCCGCGATACGTTGCCCTCGTTGAGGCACTGGCGGATGTCGTTCTCGAGCGCGATGTTGTAGTACTCTTCCGTTCGTTTCACGGGGCTTCCCGTAGGAGTGTAGGTGAGTTGGCGGGTTCCGCTGAAAAGCTTCACGATGGTCAGGACTACACATACGATGGCAAGCGTAATTTGTATGATGCTCAGCATGGTGTCCTTCTCGGGCTGCTGATAGTAAATGACGAAGAGTACTGCAGCGATGAGTGCCCAAAGCAGCGCTTGCAGGTTGATGGGAGATTGGGTTTCGCTTACCGACTCGGGGTATGCGGACGTGTTGAGGTCTTGGGCCTTTGTGTTATTTGAGATTTCCATTTTTTTTTCTTTTTTTTGAAGGGATGATATAATGTCCGATTATGTGCATGGTATGCACGTATGCTTTGCTGCTGAGCATATAGCGTTAGTGTGCAAAGTAAAAAAAGGTGTTGAAATGGAAACCGGCTAACACCGCATCTGGCATCGGTAATAGATGTAGTATCCGGTGCGGAAGCGTCTGGCCGATATGGCATGGGATTGCATGTCGGACAGTCTGGGGATACAGGGGGGAGTACCTCCAAGGATCATACTGGATAAGCGCGTGGTGCGGTGTGCCGTCTGCCCAGGTATGGACGTGCGGATCATCGTCCCTTGTAGGCTTGCCGACGTGGCTGGGAGACCCCATTGCCCCATCCCGTGCATGACATCGAATATGACGTTGTCCTTCACATTGAGTGAGGCACACGGAGTGTCGTGAACCCCGTATACGGTACTTGTGGTCTCTGTAGCCTGAACGCAGGTACAGTACAGTACCACATATAGCATCGCTGCTATCATGTGTTGGAGCCATCGGGAGTGTCGTGCGTCTGTATTCATTTCGTGTGCAAAAGTAGTGCTTCCTTTCAATAATAACGCTTCAGCATTGTGAAAAGTTCTCATCCCGTACAAAAGATTTGTGCAAGCAACTCGGCTTAGCCCGTTGCGATGATAGAACAAAGGCCGAATCCTGAGATTCGGCCTTTGTGGTATGTAGTGTACCCCTCTTTTGATATGGCGTTTTTTTGGGGGGGATGATTGTGAGTCCGCAGCAAAAGGGATCATGCTGCTCACGTGTCGGGGAGTGATTGTAGACAGCCTTACTGTTACTTCTTCAAACCTCGTTGTTGTTGCTGTTGTTGCAGCTTCTGCTGCTCCTCCAGCTCCTTCTGCATAGCCTCAAGGCGAGCCATCATGCTGCTCTTCTTGACGGGCTTCTGCTGGTTCTTGGCGTAGTTGGCCTCAAGCTGCACGAGGAGCTTCTTCTCGTCGATAGTTTGGCGGAGCACAAACATGATGATGATAGACGAGAGGGTAGAGATGAAGTAGTAGTAGTTAAGACCTGCCGAATAGTTGTTCAGCGCGAAGATGAAGATGACAGGCATCAGGAGCATCATCCACTTCATCATCTTCTGC
>JAFQLT010000103.1 GCA_017396545.1 Bacteroidaceae bacterium
CAGTTTATTTGAGGCTCTTTTTACCATCTTTACACTCTTTGTTCTTGCAAATAGACCACTATTTGCTGCGACCAAACAGTGCAAATCTGCTCAAAAATACCTCTCAACTAAACTTGAAATAAAATCCAAACAGATTCTAAAACTGCAAATAAATTTGCATCTTTCCGAGTTGCAACCTATATTTGCAGAATAGAAGAAGGAAACATGCCTATGCAGGAGAGCGACACAGAAAAGGCCGGGACACCAATGTACCCATTGACGCTCCGGCCCGTGCAAGTGCGGAAAGACAGGGATTCGAACCCTGGGAACAGTTGCCCGTTCACCGCATTTCGAGTGCGGCCCGATCGACCACTCCGGCATCTTTCCGATGCGAAATTAGTATTTTTTTTTAACATGGCATCACGAATGCCGATTTTTTTTTCATAAATAATGAAGATAGCACTTATTCAAATGGATCTCGCTTGGTGCGACACCCAAGCAAATTTGCACCGCGCAGAAGAGATGATCTGTAGCCAACCCGACGCCGACGTGTATGTGTTGCCCGAGATGTTCACTACCGGATTCTGCATGGAGCCTGACCGCATAGCCGAGCCGATGGAGGGAGATGCACTTGCCTGGATGTGCCGCATGGCAAACAGGATGGACGCAGCTATTGTAGGCAGCGTGGCTACCGTGGCTCCCGAGGGAGGATACCGAAACCGCATGTACTTCGCGACTCCCAACGGGACGACGACCTACTACGACAAGCGACACCTCTTCAGCTACTCAGGCGAGAACAGACATTACGAGGCGGGCAACGAGAGGGTCATCGTGGAGTTCCGAGGAGTACGGTTCTTCCTGCAGGTGTGCTACGACCTAAGGTTCCCTGTATTCGGGCGCAATCGCAACGACTATGACGTGGCCATCTACGTGGCCAACTGGCCCGACAAGCGACGCATGGCATGGGATACCCTGCTGCGGGCACGCGCCATCGAAAACCAGGCGGTGGTCATCGGCGTAAACCGCGTGGGCACAGACCCGATGTGTGTGTATGATGGCGGAACAGCAGCCATCGACTTCTTCGGATTCGTGGCCGCCAAGTGCGACGACCATGCCGATCAGGTGATCACCTATGAGGTGAAGATGGACGAGCTGCAGCACTACCGCGACAAGTTTCCCTCACTGGCCGACTCTGACGATTTCCGCTTAGTAGGACGGCATGACATAGCGGCCAATAGCGGCATCAAATGAGTATTTTCCGGGGCCTGCTATATATAGAAGGATAAACACGATGAGATAGACGAACGACAGCTCTTTGGTAGCAAAGCTATCAAGACCATGCACGACAAAGAAGGCTGTACACATAGTAAATATCATAGGGATGAGCACAAGGCGCTGAAGGAGGCCAAAAACGAGTGCAAAAGAGCATACGACCTCAGCAAAAACCACCATCCAGAAGGATACGGTACTACCCAGCCCGAAAGGGTCGGCAAAGAGGTCAGCCAAGGATGCATGAGCCATCAGCTTGCTATAGCCATGACTGAGGAAAAGCAATCCGAAGACAACACGCATGACAAGCAGCAATACTGAGTAGGCACGGCTCTTGTCATCGTAGGTGGGGAAAAGGAATGTTTTGAACGACATAGGGGATTGGGTTAGTTAAGGTTCTGTATCATTGCCTTCTTAACAATCCGATGCCACATTTGTTCGTTCAGTTGTCTTCGCCATATATAGCCTGGCAGAGGTGCCCGCACAGGACTTCAAGGTAGTGGCGGTCGGTATCGTCAAAGGTGGCAAGCCGGTCGCTGTCGATATCGAGTACGGCACGCACTGTACCATTGGCTATGAGGGGTACCACGATCTCTGACCGCGAGCTACCGCTGCAGGCGATATGCCCGGGAAAGCGCTCCACATCAGGGACGACTTGTGTGACGGCTTCGGCCAAAGCCGTTCCACAGACGCCACGTCCCTTGCGAATACGGAAACAGGCAACATCGCCTTGGAACGGGCCCAAAGCAAGCTGCCCGCCACGCACGAGATAGAAACCGACCCAATACCATCCAAAAGCCTGACGAAGGGCGGCAGCGGTGTTGGCCAATACACTTATCTCATCATTCTCGCCGGTGATGTAGCGGCAATAGTCACTGATGAACAGTTGGTAGCGGGTAGCCTTGTCAGATGTGGTGTATGTAAACTGCGGTTCCATTGCTTATATTCTCTCCAGCACCTTCGCTATCAGGTCGTCGATACTGTTCTTATAGTTGGTGTTGGCCTCTTTGGCCCGACGGTTGGCAATGACCATACACACGGTCATGGCCCTGTGTCCGAGCAGCCGAGACAGTCCGGCCAAGGCCGACCCCTCCATCTCGAAGTTGGTGACACATTGCCCCTCATACTCGAAGGTCATGATTTTCTCGTTCTGCGCGGGGTCTTCAAGCGGGATACGCAACTGGCGTCCTTGGGGGCCGAAGAAGCCTCCGGCTGCGATGGTCACCCCATCGACCATATCCCCCCGGTTAATGCGGGCAAGGAGTTGTGCGTCATTGTCGATGACATAGGGTGCCCCTTTCTGCGGGTTCCACTGCATATGTCGGGTGAAAGCGGCCTCGAACGCGAGGTCACACACGGCATTGCGCCCAGCATAGTAGTTGAGCAGGCCGTCGAAACCTATGCTTTTGCGCGAACAGATATAGGTGCCCACGGGAGTATGGGGCTGAAGCCCTCCGCAGGTACCTATGCGCACCATCTCAAGCTGGCAGAAGGCAGGTTTCTGGGTGCGTGTAGCAAAGTCGATGTTGGCCAGGGCATCGAGTTCGTTGACTACGATGTCTATATTGTCGCATCCTATGCCCGTAGAGAGCACCGTGATGCGCTTGCCTTTGTATACGCCGGTCACCGAGTGAAACTCGCGGCTGGCCACGTCGCACTCTACCGTATCGAAATGTGCCGCCACCATAGCCACACGCCCCGGGTCGCCTACGAGGATGACCTTACGGGCCAGCTGTTCGGGCCGCAGGTGAAGATGGAACACGGAGCCATCTTCGTTGATAATAAGCTCCGACGGAGCATAGTATGCAGTGTTTGCCATAGCCGTATGCGATAGTGTCATTTCCCCTTGGTATAGCTTATCTCGAGGTTGCGTATGGTCTTGGGCATGTTCAGGCACTCGGTCTCGAGTTTCTCGTGCTGCTCCTCCATGCGCAATATCTCGGCGGTGAGCTTGCGCCGTTCGTTGCCCGAGGCGCGTATGTACTGCTGGCGTTTGTCGTCAAGCTCGCGGGCAAACTTGTCGAGCGCCTTCTGCTTGCCCGTCCATTCCACAAAGAGCTGGCGTGCCTCGGCACTCTTGAAATTATCCAATGAGTGGTAGTCAGTGAAGTCATCGATGATAAAGGTAAAACCATTTTCCTTATCTCCTGCCTGCACATCCAGTCCCAGTTTGAACAGGGCCTGTTTAGCCTTGCGTATAGCCTCCTTATCGGTCTGCGTAGCGACTATACTTTCGATCTGTGCCGCCCGACGGATATCTTCGAAACAGTCTTCCTTGTACTTGTAATACTGCTTCGTTTCCGTGGGGATGAACGTATAGATACATACCATACCCTCGGGCTGGTTGCGGTCTGTAGCAAACCATCCGAGCCTGTTCACCTCGTCAATGACCATCATGTAGTCATTGGCGGCCGAGTTGAAAGGCATACCCAGATTCTCGGCCACGAGGAAGCGGTCGGTCTCACTGTTATAGCGCGTCACATAGAGGTCATACCCGCCCAATCCTTCGGGATTATTGTTGGCAAAGTATATGGTAACCCCATCGGATAGCAGGAACGGGTAGTTGCAGTCCCCTTCGGGGAGTCCGCTCAGCACAGCAGGCTTGCTCCAGTTGTCCAGCATCTTGTAGCACATATACAGCTGCATCTCCCCATTGGGAGCCACATCGCTATAATAAATCTTGTCGCGCATCTCTGTACGATAGGCCATGCCCTCAGCCGACACATTGCCACCCAACACACTGCGGGTGAAGTCTATGTCGCCACACTCTTCGCCCAGCTTGTACCCGGCCAGGAACTTGTCCTTCGCCAGTACAATACTGTCCACAAACATCACCTTCTCTACCCGCTTATAATACTTGAGCTCGTGCCTGGCACGCTCGGCCTTTCGGGTATAGACGACAAACATCGTGTCGGCGGGGTCAACCTTTCCGAGGTAGCTGTCGTAGTGCTCCAGCGCCTCTTCGTAGAGGCCGTCAGCAAGGTAGTAGTCACCTATATACCTGAAGGCATTTTCCACATCACTGCTTACCGCTTTCTTGAGATAAGGCAGTGCCTTGCCATGCTCGCCCGTCTCGTTGAGGCACACGCCATACCAATAGTTCAGGCTACCGCTCTTGGGATTACTCTTGACAAGTTTGGCAAACACGGGCTTGGCCTTGGCATACTCGCCCGCTGCAAACCACTTGCGAGCCTGCGACTGGCTTTGCCCGAAAACAACGATACTAATACTGCATACCCATGCCATCAAGAGGCATCTTCTTGTATCAATACGCATAGTGCATCCTTCTTTGTTATAATAATCGGCGAAGTTAACCATTTTTACGATAAGGTAGAATAAAAAAGAACAACAATTTATGTTTTTTTATCACATTCACCGGCACTGCATCAGAACGACACGAGAGGAAGACCTCCCCAACAAATAAAAAAGCATACCAAAAGCTCAATTCTCCTTACATTTTTTCATACTTCTCAATAATTATCCGTATATTCGCAGCCGATTTTCATAAAAACAAAGACAAACCGTAAAAATAATAACGACTATGGCAATCAAGTTTTACCAAGAATCAGAGCAGGTACCCTTGGAGATGCACAAGGTGCGCGTGGTACAGAAGCTCTCCCTCCGCCCCATTGAGGAGCGCCTACAGTGTATCAAGGAAGCAGGCAACAACACCTTCCTCCTCCAGAACCGCGACATCTATCTCGATATGCTCACCGACTCGGGCGTCAACGCCATGAGCGACCTGCAGCTGGCCGCATCGATGCGTGCCGACGACTCGTATGCAGGGTCCGAGACCTTCACCCGTGTGAAGGAGGCCGTCAAGGAGGTGTTCGGCACCGAGCATGTGTTGCCCGCCCACCAGGGACGCGCCTGCGAGAACATCCTCGCTTCGGCATTGGTGAAGCCCGGACAGACGGCACTGATGAACTTCCACTTCACCACCACCAAGGCTCACATCACCCGCATGGGAGGCACCGTGGATGAATTGGTAGCCGAGAAGGGACTCAGACCTCAGACAAACGATCCCTTCAAGGGCGACTTCGATCTCAAGAAACTGCGCGCCACCATCAAGGAGAAGGGTGCCGAGAACATCGCCTTCGTACGCGTAGAGGCCGGCACCAACCTCATCGGCGGACAGCCCGTATCGCTGGAGAACATGCTTGCCGTGACCGACATCTGCCACGACAACAACATCATCAGCGTGCTCGACGCATCGCTGCTCCAGGACAACGTCTACTTCATGAAGACCCGCGAGGCCCGCTGCAAGTATATGGACCTCAAGACCATCTATCACCTCCTGGCCGACCACTTCGACATCATCTACTTCTCTGCCCGCAAGCTCGGCTTCGCCAAGGGCGGTATCATCACCAGCAAGGACGAGAAGTTCACCAAGATGATGGTCGAGTACATCCCCCTCTACGAGGGATTCCTCACCTATGGCGGCATGGACGTACGCACCATGGAGTCTTTGGCACAGGGCCTGTACGAGAGCCTCGACATGGAGTACATCAGCCAGGGTCCCGAGTTCATCAACTACCTTGCCAAGGAGCTCGACGACTACGGCGTGCCCGTCATCCTCCCTGCCGGCGGACTGGGCTGCCACCTCAATGCCGGTGCCTTCGTGCCCGACATGCCTCACGACCAGTACCCCGCCGCCGCCGTTGCCGCAGCGCTCTACATCGTCAGCGGTATCCGTGGCATGGAGCGCGGTACACTCTCTGAGCAGCGCAACCCCGACGGCACTGAGCCCTTTGCCGAGCTCGAACTCATGCGTCTCGCCGTACCCCGCCGTGTATACACACTGTCGCAGTTGAAGTATGTGGCCGACCGCGTGAAGTGGCTCTGGGACAACCGCGAGCTCATCGGCGGTCTCGAGTGGGTGGAAGAGCCCTCCGTGCTGCGCTTCTTCACCGGCCGTCTGAAAGAGATCGGCTTCTGGCAGGAGCAGCTGGTCGAGAAGTTCCGCCAGGACTTCGGCGACTCGCTGTAACGCCAACGACACCGCTTTTGCGCAACCCACCTGTCGTCGCGCAACGGCGCACATATACGGGTCAGCAAACCCGCGAAAAAAGACAAAGAGGTCGGCACTCTCACGAGTACCGGCCTCTACTGTCGATTCAAGGGTTAGCGTTAGTTTTGTAAGTTTTTAAGTTTTTAAGTTTGTAAGTTTGTAAGTTTGTAAGTTTGTAAGTTTGTAAGTTGATAAGTTTGTAAGTTTGCCAACTCAAGAACTCAAAAACTCAAAAACTCAAATCTTACTCCATCGCCTCGCTTGAGATACGCTTCAGCGAGAAGTCCATCGCCACGGCCTTCTTCAGCTCCACCTCGGGGCGGAACACGATGCGGTGTCCCTTGATCATCGACGAGGGTGAGAACTCCTTGTCGGCGAGCACTTCGGCAGGGTAGCACTTGCCCTGGAGCGACACCTGGAAGCGGCCGAGGTCGTCGATCACCACCACCTGCCCCTCGGTGAGGGCTTCGATGATGTGGTCCTTCATACTCTTGAGCACCGCATAGCAGTCACTCTGGGTGACGGTAGTCGAGTTATTGATACGCTTCGCCAGCTTCTCCATGGTGAGCTCGCCGGTCTTCACTGCCTGTCCGTGATAGTAGTCCACATCAGGGTTCTTCGGGTTACGGATTTTCTTTACTGCATAATTGATTGCCATAATTGTAAATGGGTTTAAGGGTTAAACAATGTTTTTGAAAAACGTTGACGTTAACGATGACGATGACCTTACCCTCCGGATGGCTCGCTCAACCATCAACACTCAACCTTCAACCTTTTTCGTACTACAAAGTTACTACATCCCCACCTCCTTTCATTCTCCATTTGAGGTGCTACGGAGGGTACACGGAAAGTTTTTTCTAAGTTTTTTTAAGGGAAGCAAGACGGGCAGAAAAGAGCAAAGAGACATCACCACGATAGCAATGCCTCTTTTGCTGTTGATACCACCGATACCAGTTGTTTCCTATAGGAGTAGCTATGTATTATATAATTATTTAAGCAACTGACTACTGCGGTAATTATTTATTATTTTTCTATATACTCCTATAGATTTAGGATGGTATCAATGGTATCACGGGACTAAATCATCAGAAGGGAAGCTCCAGGTTGATGCATTCGCTGGCATCCATCGGACGATTATCTACAGGCTCTGCGGTATCGCCCTTGCGGTTGGCCTTGCGCTGCTCGGGAGTAAAGGGTACGAGATAAGCACCAGACCTTCCATTATGACAAGAATACTTTTTATATCCGTACTTCTTGCGTAGGATATTACGAACGCGCGTAGGATTGAGATTCAGATTAGGATTGGAGCGACGGATATGGTTTATCACATCAGCTACTTGGAAAAACTCCCCCGCTTCACCTTCGCCTGGCACCCGGAAGTATATTTGGATGTTTTCCTCTTCCATGCTAACGGTTTCGAAATCGGCATTGTGTACCTTCAGCATCTCTTCTTCTTCCTTGGTGAGTACGTACTTAAATCCCGACTTGTATTCGTGATACAGCTGACCATAGAACCTGTCGTAATCAATCGGATTATCGTATGGTGAGTCGATATAATCGATGAGGAAAGGCAAGTAACGGAGGTTACCATAATCGTCGTTCAAGAAGTTCGGATTGTTCGTAGAGCCAAAGAACGATGCTATGCGGATTCTGTTCTCTGGATTTCGGGCATAGGCCGCACGCTTGTTTACCCTATCCTTGGTCATAAACGACCTGATCAGAGCATTCTCCTTGTAGCCGAGAGTGTCGAACTCGTCAAGCTCGATAAACATCTTTGCAGCCAACTCCAAATGCTCATCTGTCGTCAGGAAGCCTCTAAGATTGATTTCGCCACGAAGGTCTCTAAACTGAGGTGGCAACAAATGCCTCAAAAGCGTAGTCTTGTATGCACGCTGTGGACCTACGAGAATATATGCAGTGTGGTTAAACACATCAGGTTCCAACCACCCCGCTATGGACCATACAAGGAACTTCTTCAACAAGTGGTTGTGAAACTCCTGCGTACACCCCTGGACATGTATCCTATTGGCCACCTCCTCAAAGTAATCGGTACCATCATATTCAAGGGACTCGAAGTAGTCAAGGATGGGATTGAATTCGGGCGAAAAACTACTGTTGATGATATCGCAGAGGAAGTTCTTGGGGATATGCTTGTCGTAGACCTCCCCCAAGCGATATACGATGTCGTTCTCGTCGCGGTCGCTCAACTCACGCCACACCTCTTTGCCTTCATCGTAAATCTCATACTTTCTTGTAATGTCGTTACGTCGGGTCTGCACATTCTGCTCCTCGAGATAACTCCTTATCTCCTGCATCGTAGCCGTTCGCGCCTGGCTTTTCTTCACAGCCGCACTGAAGCTCTTCGTGCCATGCTCATCGACCTTCGTGTAGGCCGAGCGTACGGTGGAGGTTATCTCCTCGCTTGTGAAGTCCTTCTCTTCGTACTTCTCCACAGCCCATGCGATGCAGTCATCTTCGAGTACGCCATATTGGTTCATCTCACTTGCGGCCTTGTAGACGTAGTCGTTACGGTCACCACGCTTGAAAACAGTACCCTGCTGCTTGAGCGTCTGCTCCACATACTTTTCGGCCTCTGCGACTGTGGGTATCTTGCGCGGACGGCCTACAGGGCGCTTCTTTTCAAGTTTAATCCTGAAAGGTGTGGCTTTAAGGTTGATATAGACCTCCGGGTCGTGCGGAATAAAAGACAGGTGGCTTGGGTCCTTACATTTCAGATCAGTCTCCATCCCCACGAGTTGGCTGTAATACTCGTTGGCCACAAGGAACGCTCTCGTGTACTGCTCCTTCATATACTTGGGATCATCGAGGAGGCGTTGCATATCCTCCTCGTCGCCCTCGAAGTCAAAGTTGCATAGTGCACGAACGCCATGCCCACGCACCGTAACATACCCCATATAGGTATGCTCGTCGGTGCGCACCGCGGCTACCACCTCTGCCATTTTCTCATCGGCTATATGGTCAACATCCACGTAGGTCTTCATCGTGAGCTGCACGATGTCCTTAAGAGCGTGACCGCCCTCTAACAAGCAACCTGGTACGAAGCATGGCAACCTCTTCTTGTAGGTCTCTGCACCTTTGGTGTCGCCCACAGCGAGTGCTTGGCGACACTTCTCAGTGTTGTCGCGCACCACGGGGTCATTCACAATCTTGTCCAACAATTGCTGCAACGAGATCGTCTGCGGGTTTTTGCTCCAGTATTGGTCAAACAGACTGAACCTGTCCAACGACTGCTCTATAGCCGCATCTATCACTCCCTTCACATCAGTGATGCCAAGGTTCGTCAAGGTCACTTCTCCCGAAGTTCCTTGCTGCGTTTGCTTTGAATTTGTCATGTTCTCAGCATTTCTGTTATTGATACTTGCATCCAAGGATGCGTTACTTGTCTCTTTAATTTTCTGTTTCATTTTGAAATACGTAAATTGTAAAACAATCACGACATTCCATAATGTGTATACCCATTCGGATATGTCTTTTAGTGAAGACGACTCAAATGCTTGCGCATAGCACATCAGTCATCTTTTGAGTAGAGGTTCGGTGATCGGCTACAGCGTCTGAGACGCGTCACCTTGTCACCTCCATTGCGCCACGACAGCTCCCGCTCGCGATACGGACAGCTTCGTTTTATCATCGTTAAATTCTAGGGCTAGACGAGCGCCCGTCTACACAGGCTTTTTCCCTCGTCTACACCTAGATTTTTCACCATCTACATAGGCTTTTTTCCGCTCCTCCTTTGTCATTTTGAACGCAGTGAAAAATCTCGCTTCGTACGTTATTAAGATTCTTCACTCCGTTCAGAATGACAAGGGATTATCATCTTACTCTCCATCGAACGGCTCCCCCAAGTGCTCCAGCACCAGCGCCAACTGTTTTGGAGTGAAATGCCGAGCGTGATGCGAGTAGCCCGTACGTTCTAGCGCAGGCAACAAGCCATCAGCTCTGTGCAAATATGCATTCAAGAGCCGCAGCGCCGACTTTGGGCATACGCCTGGTGCGTAAAGCATCGCCAGTTCGCGCTTCTTACAGGGGTAATTACCCACGAGTTGTAGTACTTTCTTATCCATATTTCTAATACCTTTTATATATTAATAATCTTGTCAATAATCACACGCCACAAATTTACAACACGGCTTTGACGAGGGAGGGACAAGGTCCATTCGCGGCTTTCCGTATGTAAAGTTACTACACATCTTTGCCGATGTCAAGGACACTTTTTTAGGCTCGGCTAAAGTACTGCCTATTGCTGGATTAAACCTAGCGAAACATTGGTAATCTGCACTTTTCCCTATTATTTTTTTGTCCATAACGTTTTCATTTCTTTTTGTCGCAAAAGTACCTCCTATGCGAAAGCAAGTTTGCGCTTTTGGCACTAATCTTATCTGCATACATATTTTTTTACTTTTATCCTTTTTCGCTCTTATATGTGTATCCTTCTTTACTTCTTTCCATTTTTACTTTTATATGTGCAAAAGTATACCTACTGAAGCACAGACAAACTTTATCCATTAACAGAGCGAAGCTTTTTCTCCGAGCTTTAGCAAGCAAAAATACTGCAGCATCTCAAGGGAATGAAGGACAAAAAAAATCGAACCCCATTTCGCAGCCCTTTGCTGCATCGTATTCCAGTGTCTTGCTCGTGTCATAGTCTTCCTTTTTCCATTAAGTCACCCCGTCCGATACAGCTATATGAGCTATCCGTCATCCGCGATGCGTTTTCTACACTGCGAAGTTCGCCTCATTCACGAGGATTTCAAAGGACAATTTTGGAGGTGCGAAATATACAAAAAGTACCTATTTTGCTATCTACAAGGTAGCAATTAAGTCCCTAACAAAACCCAACTGCTTGATTATTAGACCGGACAAAGTGTAGGACAAATTGGAGCAAATTTTACCCCGTTTTTAACAGCTCTTAACGGCTAAGTGTACACAATCCGAAAATTATGCGTAAATTTGCATTGTCCCTCGCTGAAACCATTCTTGCCTTCGGGGTTGATGGTCGACGGGGCGGGATACATATATTGGCAAGGCGTTTACTTGGACGCTATGGATACAATTGACAGCATGACAAAGCATGAGCTAAAACTCTTCGACGAGAAACAGATAAGAACCGTATGGGATGAGGTGCAGGAGAAATGGTACTTCTGCGTAGCAGATGTAATTGAAGCCCTTACCGATAGCAATGATGTAAGACAATATATCAAGCGCCTTCGTCAACGCGATTCCGAATTGAATTCCGTGTGGGGTACAATTTGTACCCCTCACCAATTCCTCTCCACGGACGGCAAGAGACACGCGACGAATTGCGCTTCAATAGAGGGAATACTTCGTATTGTCCAGTCCATTCCCTCAAAGAAAGCCGAACCCTTCAAACGATGGTTGGCACAGGTGGGTGCCGAACGCATTCATCAGATGCAAGACCCCGAACTGGGCATACAGCAGTCGCTCATGGATTACAAACGACTGGGCTACTCTGACAACTGGATAAACCAACGCCTCAAAAGCATTGAGATACGCAAAGACCTCACCGACCAGTGGAAGGCTCACAACGTGAAAGAGGGAGTAGGCTATGCCACGCTCACCGACATCATCTACCAAGCGTGGGCAGGACTCACTGCACGCGAGTATAAGCACCTTAAGGGACTACATCAGGAGAATCTGCGAGATAACATGACCAACGAAGAGTTGGTGATGAACATGCTTGCCGAGCTCACGGCAACCAACATCACTAAGGAGGAACACCCGCAGACGATGCACGAGCATGCCCAAGTGGCCGCACGTGGAGGATCGGTAGCACGCGTGGCCAAGGAGGCCTTCGAAGAGCAAACAGGCAAAAGAGTGGTGACATCACTCAACATGAAGCAATACCTTGATGCCCAACAGCCGACATTAGGACTTGAACAGGATTCGAAAGAATAGCTTCCCCAACGTATATCTCATCCATATCGCCCCGTGGCGTGAAGGAGGTCGTACCGTCATTGAAAATTGCCCATAGAAACTATAGATACCATAGAAGCTACATAAAAAACGACTCCCTCCTCTCCCCACCGAACACGCAGCAAACAGTTGCCCCTCAGGTGGAGGAGTCGGGCGCAAAGGGCATATTTGGTACTATGGGAAAATATGCGTATATTTGCGTTTCGCTAACGCTGTCACGAAAAGAAAAAAAGGAACTAAACATACCGTTATTATGAATTGGACCAAACACGCGCTACTTATGGCAACAACCATCGCTGCAGGTGCCCTGTGCTCCTGCTCTGAGTGTGGAGAGAAGAAGGCCGATACCCCCTTCATCGGCAAGAATGAAATTAAGATTGAGGGCGACCGCATGACTCCCGAGGCCCTGTGGGCTATGGGACGCATCGGCAACGTGAGCCCCTCGCCCGACGGCAAGCAGATTGCCTACGGTGTCAGCTACTACAGTGTGCCCGAGAACAAGAGCCACCGCGTCATCTACATGATGAATGCCGACGGCACCGACAACCGCATGCTCACCACCTCGGCTGCCAGCGAGGGCGACGTCACCTGGATCAAGGGCGGCACCAAGCTGGCCTACCTGAGCACCGAGAGCGGCAGCAACCAGCTGTGGGAGATGAACCCCGACGGCACCGGACGCCGACAGCTCACCGACACGGAGAAGAGCCTTGAGGGCTACAGCTTCTCGCCCGACGAGAAGCAGCTCATTCTCGTGATGACCGTAAAGAACGGTCTCACTACTGCCGACAAGCACCCCGACCTGCCTTTGGCCACAGGCCGCGTCATCACCGACCTCATGTACAAGCACTGGGACGAGTGGACCGACGAGATCCCCCACCCCTACGTGGCCGACTTTGACGGCAAGGGCATCAGCAACCTCCGCGACATCCTCGAAGGCCAGCCCTACGAGTCGCCCATGCGCCCCTTCGGCGGTATGGAGCAGTTTGCCTGGAGCCCCGACGGCAAGACCATTGCCTACACCTGCCGCAAGAAGACCGGCGCCGCCTACTCCAAGAGCACCGACAGCGACATCTACCTTTATAATATAGCCACTGGCGAGACACAGAACATCTGCAAGGCATCGGCCACCGACAAGAATATGGGCTACGACATCAACCCCCAGTACTCGCCCGACGGCACTATGATAGCCTGGCAGAGCATGGAGCGCGACGGCTACGAGAGCGACTGGAACCGCCTCTACCTGATGGACCTCGCCACA
>JAFQLT010000104.1 GCA_017396545.1 Bacteroidaceae bacterium
CCAGCCTCCTTGGTAGCCTGACGCTGCGAGTCAGAGAAGTAGGCGGGCACGGTGATAACGGCCTCTGTAACCTCCTGGCCGAGGTAGTCCTCAGCGGTCTTCTTTATCTTCTGGAGGATCATAGCTGAGATCTCCTGGGGAGTATACTTGTGACCGTCAATGTCCACGAGAGGGAGGTTGTTGTCGCCACGCACTACGGGGTAGGGTACGCGTGACACCTCTTTCTGCACCTGGTCCCAGGTCTCGCCCATGAAACGCTTGATAGAGTAGATGGTGCGCTTGGGGTTGGTGATAGCCTGACGCTTGGCGGGGTCGCCCACCTTGCGCTCGCCACCGTCGACGAATGCTACCACAGAAGGAGTGGTGCGCTTGCCCTCGCTGTTGGCGATTACTACAGGTTCGTTGCCCTCGAATACGGCAACACATGAGTTGGTTGTTCCTAAGTCAATACCAATAATCTTTCCCATTTTCTTATACTTTTTAATTGTTAATACTCAAAACTTGTTTCTGCTTGGCTTTGTTCGGCCAGAGCAAGTAATTTAAATTTTCTGTTTTACCTTTTATTATTTTAACATGTTTACGCCGATATATAGGACAAACCGCGTGCCATGGAATAAATTGAAAGTTGAAAGTTGAAAATTGAAATTTGGGTGACATAATTTGTGCCATCATGGCAGAAATAAACTTTTTCTTCTGTCAATAGTGCGCATTTCGGAATTTGTTTGTATCTTTGTTCGGAAGTTGAATTAACATAAATATACCTATATAATATATGGCAAAAAAAGAAGAAATAATGGCCGGTTCGTCTGCGGACAAACTGAAAGCGCTGCAGGCGGCTATGGACCGCATAGAGAAGAACTTTGGTAAAGGTGCTATCATGAAACTCGGTGATGATAGCATACAGGAGATAGAGGTAATACCTACTGGGTCGATAGGACTCAATGCGGCACTCGGTGTAGGAGGCTATCCTCGTGGTCGTGTCATCGAAATTTATGGCCCTGAGTCGTCGGGTAAGACCACATTGGCTATCCATGCCATTGCCGAAGTGCAGAAGACCGGTGGCATAGCCGCTATCATTGATGCCGAACATGCATTCGACCGATTCTATGCACAGAAGCTGGGCGTAGATGTCAACAACCTGCTCATAGCTCAGCCCGACAATGGAGAACAGGCACTTGAAATTGCCGATCAGCTCATATCGTCAGCAGCTGTAGACCTTGTGATTGTTGACTCTGTGGCGGCTCTCACTCCGAAAGCCGAAATCGAGGGTGACATGGGCGACAATAAGGTGGGGTTGCAGGCACGTCTCATGAGTCAGGCATTGCGCAAGCTTACTGCCACTATATCAAAAACGAATACCACCTGCATCTTTATCAACCAGTTGCGTGAGAAGATAGGCGTCATGTTCGGTAATCCCGAGACCACGACCGGTGGTAACGCATTGAAATTCTACGCATCGGTACGTATAGATATACGCCGCACATCACAGCTCAAGGATGGCGATGAAGTTATCGGTAACCAGACGCGCGTGAAGATTGTGAAAAACAAGGTGGCACCTCCTTTCCGCAAGGCTGAGTTTGACATCATGTTTGGCGAGGGTATCTCCAAGGTAGGTGAGATTATTGATCTCGGTGTAGAGTATGGTATCATCAAGAAGTCTGGCTCGTGGTTCTCGTACGGTGAGACCAAACTCGCTCAGGGACGCGATGCTACCAAACAACTTATTGCCGACAATCCCGAGCTGGCCGAAGAACTGGAAGCCAAGATTATGGAGGCACTGACGAAGAAATCAGAAGAATAACAATATTTACTTTAATAACTTAAAAACTCAAAGTTATGCGTTTAATCATCCAGAAAAACCCACAGCAGATGGCTGTATGGGCTGCTAATCACATCGTGAAGAGAATCAACGAGTTCGGTCCAACCCCCGAGAAACCCTTCGTGCTGGGTCTCCCCACTGGAGGTACACCTCTTGCTACTTACAAGGAACTCATTCGTCTGCACAAGGAGGGTAAAGTAAGCTTCCAGAATGTGGTGACCTTCAATATGGACGAGTATTGTAATCTTCCCGAGGATCATCCCGAGAGTTATCACTCATTCATGTGGAACAATTTCTTCAGCCATGTCGATGTGAAGAAAGAGAACGTGAATATCCTCAACGGTAATGCCGAAGACCTTGTGGCCGAGTGTGCCCGTTATGAGGAGAAAATCAAGTCGTATGGTGGTATCGACCTCTTTATGGGTGGTATCGGTCCCGATGGACATATCGCGTTCAATGAGCCGGGCTCATCACTCACCTCGCGTACTCGTCAGAAAACTTTGACCACTGACACCATCATCGCCAACTCGCGCTTCTTTGACAACGATGTTAACAAAGTGCCCAAGACTGCTGTTACCGTAGGTGTAGGTACGGTGATGGATGCCAAGGAAGTTCTCATCCTTGCCAACGGACACAACAAGGCACAGGCACTGTACCATGCAGTAGAGGGTGCCATCACCCAGATGTGGACCATCAGCGTACTCCAGCTCCATCCGCACGGCATCATCGTGTGCGACGATGCTGCTACCGTAGAACTCAAGGTGGGTACTGTAAACTACTTCAAGGATATCGAGAAGGACAATCTCTAATACTCCTTCGAAGAAATCGGAAAGTTCCGGTTGGAATAATGCAAAGAGAATTTTTATAAACGGACAGTTCCGATAATACTGTAAGACAGCTCTGATTTTTATCGGAGCTGTCTTTGCTTATTTCATTTTTGAGGAATCCTACCTATCATGATTCCAAATAATCTGAAAACTTTGCACCATTCATAATTGACGAATTCTTTTTTGATTGAGAATATCGTTTCGAGGATTTGTGAGAGTGGACGTTTTCTTTTCTTTCTGTTCTTAGGCCTGAATAGTACGGTTCCGTTTTTTATTACTCTCATTAGGCCGATTTGAAGAAATGCGTGTTTGTTGTAGAGCTCTGTTGCATAATCGACGGCTTTGGGCATAATATCTTTACTGCCGTGTCTGATTACAAATGAGTAACAGGCGGGGAATAGTACAGTCATCATGTCTGTATGCTTGTCTAAACTTTTGTTCCTATCAAGAAACTCGCAGACGTAATTATACGCGTACAGGTGGTCTATAGCTCGTGGTGATTTATTGAACGTGTTTGTCATGATAGAGCCTGTACGTCTTTGATAGTTGTATAACTTTTCTTTTATATAGAAGACTTGATGTATTGTCGACATGTATTGTATGGAAAAGGGGAAGTCTTCATAGAGAATATGCTCAAAACGGATTGAGTATTTGTCTATTATTGATTTCCTAAACACTTTGTTTACGGCCGAACAGTCCATTTTGGGTATCATGGAGTCTGTTAGTTCTACTATCCCCTCATGCTTGATGGCATAGTATGCTTCATCGTTTTTAGACTGCGAAATTCCATTCTCGTATACGATGTTAATCCCAAAGTGGATCATATCGGGATTTGCTTTTATTGCTTCGGCAACAATTTCGTATGTGTCTAATCTGAGCGTATCGTCTGAATCGATGAAGCTAATCCATTCAGAAGTGGCCTGTTCAAGTCCAGCATTCCTTGCATCTCCTAATCCTCCATTGGGCTTGCTTATAATGATTATTCGCTCATCTTCTTTCTGTAGACGTTGTAAAATGTCAAGACTCTTGTCTGTAGAGCCGTCATTGACGCAGATTATCTCGAGGTTGCGATACGTTTGATTCATGATGCTTCTTACGGAAGCTTCCAAGTAGTTTTCAACATTATAAACTGCGACTATGACAGAAATCTTTGTGGTGTTATCCATAAACTTGAAAAATATGTAAATAACTGTCGCAAAAGTACAATAAAATTTCAATTCTAACTAAAAAAACTTAACTTTGCAGACATTAACATTTGAATATAGTTGAAAATGGCTATTCCGAAGGACTTTTTGAGTGAGGAGGTGAGATGCGGTTATACCATTAGTGCTGCAATGAAACAGGTATGGGCATGCCAACTTGAGCTCTTTGAAGAGTTTTCCCGAGTTTGCGACAAATACAAGCTTCGCTTTTGGGTCGATTCAGGAACTTTATTGGGAGCAGTCAGACACAAAGGTTATATCCCTTGGGACGATGATTTGGATGTGGCGATGTTTCGAGAGGATTATGATAAACTTGTCAGCATTGCCCAGTGTGAGTTCCAGAAGCCTTATGTCTTTCAGACTGCTTATTCGGAACCTCAATTTGTAAGGGGACATGCTCAGTTGCGTGATTCGCGTACTACTGCAATTATTCCTTATGAACTGTATAAGGATTTCAATCAGGGCATATTTATTGATGTATTTGTGATGGATTATGTTCCTGAAGACGAAAAAGAAAAAAGGAGGCAGGGGCATAGAGCTTCCATGCTCAGGGATAAATTGGAACTTCGTTCAAATCCTTTGATATATAGTGCCGGGAGTCTATACAATTTGTATCGGGCCATAAAATATCGGCTCAAATATCCGACACGGAAGTCCGTTGTAGATCTTTATCGTCGATATGAAGATACGTTCAGATGTAATAAGGGGAGCGATTGCTCGTTTGTTGCATTTACGGCTTGGGTCTATACGGATATTAGGCGTGATAAGCATGTTTTCGATGAAACGGTCTATTTGGATTTTGAGTATCTGAAAGTTCCTGTTCCCAAGGGATATGACAAACTGTTGACTGTTAAATATGGTGATTACATGAAGCCTTCCCATATTCCGAACGATCATGGTGAGGTAATCTTTGATGCCAGAACTCCTGCGGATATAAAAGTTAGGGAATTGCGGCGGAAAACAGGTCGGGTGAAATTCTTTTTTAACACCATCTTGTCTTTCTCTGAATCATAAATTTCGTGTATTGGATTAATATTATTACTTTTGCCGAAAAGTAACACTTGGTTTACTACTAATAATTAAGCGTACAATGGATAGGACTCCCCAAATATCAGTGTTAGTGCCATGCTATAATGTGGAACAATATCTTCGTCAGTGCTTGGATTCAATCTCGGCGCAGACATTTGAGGATATGGAGATACTTTGTCTTAATGACGGATCTACCGATAGTACTCCGGCAATTATTCGGGAATATGCGGATAAGGATGCACGTTTCATAATGGTAGATAAATCCAATTCTGGATACGGAGCTACTATGAATGTCGGATTAGAAAAGGCACGAGGAAAGTATATAGCCATAGTTGAATCGGACGATTATATAGAACCGACAATGATGGAGGTGCTGTATAGGGAGGCAGAGGAGAACCGTCTTGATTTAGTGCGGTGTTTCTACACAATCCGTAATGAGGTGAAAGGGGCTGATAAAGTCGTAGAGTATCCGTTTGCTGAACTGTATGACAAGGTCTTTTGTCCGTTGGATGAGCAAAGGGTATTCCTCATTGCGCCCTCCATTTGGGTGGGTCTCTATAATCGGGAGTTCTTGGATGTGAACGGTATTCGTTTTCTGGAGACCCCAGGAGCAAGTTATCAAGATACGTCATTTGCATTTAAGGTATATGCCAGTGCTAAAAGGATAAAATTTGTACCGAAAGCCTTGCATAATTATCGGATTAACTCAAATTCATCTGTCACTTCACCGGGAAAACTGTTTTATGTGTGCACAGAAGATGAGGAAATTCGTAGGTTCGCAAAAGAAAAGGACGTTTATGAAGAGCTGAAGGAGGTCTTGGCTCTTAGGGCTTACGGCTCTTATAAATGGAACTATAATAGACTTAGCTCACGTTCGCTGAAAAGGCAGTTTATAAAGAGATGGGCAAAGGATGTCAGTGTACAGTTCAAGGAAGGTGCCATAACACGTAGGTACTTTTCAAAAAGTAGGATCTTCAGATTGAAGGTAATGAGTAAATGCTCATTGGTATATTATTTCACACGTAAATTTTAGTATTGATGAAGCAATATGACTATGTCATAGTAGGGGCAGGCCTTTATGGAGCATGTTTTGCCTATTTGGCGACAAAGCAGGGGAAAAAATGCCTGGTCATAGAGAAAAGGCCACACATGGGTGGCAATCTTTACTGCGAGGAGGTAGAGGGGATAAATGTGCATAAATATGGGGCTCATATCTTCCATACATCGGATAGGAGGGTCTGGGACTTTATGAACTCTTTGGTGGAGTTCAATCATTATGTAAATGCCCCTATAGCCAATTATAATGGGAGGTTGTACAATTTGCCTTTTAACATGAATACCTTTTATGCGTTGTGGGGGGTTATCACACCTCAGCAGGCGAAGGAAAAGATACAGCAGCAGAAGGAGGATGCGGGTATCTCTGCTCCAAGAAATCTGGAGGAACAGGCTATCTCATTGGTTGGAAGCGATATTTATAGAATACTTGTCAAGGATTATACAGAAAAGCAATGGGGACGCAAATGTTCCGAGTTGCCAGCTTCTATTATCCGAAGGCTTCCCGTCCGTTTTACTTTTGACAATAATTACTTCAACGACATCTATCAAGGTATTCCTATCGGTGGATACAACAAAGTGTTTGAGAAACTTCTTGATGGGGTAGACCTCAAGCTGAATACGGATTTTTTTGCAGATAGAGAGTATTACACTTCGTTGGCCGATAGGCTTGTATACACAGGCCCTATAGACCAATTCTATGACTATAGGTTTGGAAAGTTGGAATACCGTACAGTGAGGTTTGAACAAGAGGTGCTGGATACTGATAATTATCAGGGGGTTGCTGTCATGAATTTTACAGACGCGAATACGCCTTTTACGCGGATTATCGAACATAAACATTTTGAGTTCGGGACTCAGGAGAAAACGGTCATATCTAAGGAATTCTCTTCTGAATGGGGAGAGGATAGCGAACCATATTATCCTATAAATAATGACGCAAACAACCTTTTGTACCTTAAGTATAAAGCCTTGGCGGATAAGGAGAGTGAGGTCATCTTTGGCGGTCGACTTGCAGAATACAAGTACTACGACATGCATCACGTTGTAGCACAGGTGCTCAACCGTAAGGAATTTCAATTGCTATAAATAATTTTGTTAATACTTTATCTATAATACTCAATTATGCTCAAAGAGTTTCTCTTGCTGATCAAGCGTTTCTTGTCGCCTTACAAGAAGTACCTTGCATCCAATTTGCTCCTCAACTTTCTGGCGCAGATACTTAATGTGTTCTCATTTGCTTTGTTGATACCCATCTTGCAGATTCTCTTCAAGGTGACTGAGTCGACCTATACCTACATGACATGGGCTGACGGTAGCGCCGTTGATGTGATCAAGAATAACTTCTACTACTACATGACCTCTTTCATTGACAGCAAGGGTGAGCTGTGGGTATTGGTGATGTCGGGAGTCATTTTGGCAGTGATGACCTTGCTGAAGACGGCCTGCTACTTCGGCTCGGCGGCTACACTCATCCCGCTGCGTACGGGTGTGGTAAGGGATATCCGCATACAAGTATACAATAAGGTGCTGAAGTTGCCTCTGAGCTTCTTTACCAATGAGAGGAAGGGTGATGTCATTGCCCGTATGAGTTCTGACGTCGGGGGGCTGGAGAATGCCATGACCCATTCGCTCGAGATGCTCATCAAGAATCCGATAGCCATTATCGTCACCCTTGTTGCGCTCTTTGCCATCAGCTGGAAGCTGACGTTGTTCGTGTTCCTCGTGATGCCGGTGATGGCTTGGGTGATGGGTATCATCAGTCGCAACCTGAAGCGCGGCTCCAAGGAGGTGCAGGGTTTCTGGGGTATGCTGATTGCCCAGTTGGATGAGACGTTGGGCGGCTTGCGCATCATCAAGGCGTTCATTGCTGAGGACAAGATGAAGAAGCGCTTTGCCGATGTCAACAACACCTATCGCAAGGCGGTGATGAAGATGAGTATCCGCCAGTCGTGTGCCCACCCGGCCAGCGAGTTCATGGGTACGTGCATCATTGTCATCGTGCTGTGGGGTGGGGGATACTTCATCCTTGGCGATGGCTCTTCGATAGATGCCAGCTCGTTCATCTACTATTTGGTACTGCTCTACAACATTCTCAATCCCATCAAGGATTTGTCGAAGGCATACTATAACGTACCTGTAGGCATGGGCTGCTGGGAGCGTGTGAACAAGATCCTCTCTGCCGAGAACCCCATCAAGGAGCCTGCCGTGCCTACTCCGCTGCCCTCGTTCGAGCAGGGCATCGAGTTCAAGAACGTGGACTTCCACTACATCCCGGGCAATCCCGTGCTGCGCGGCATCAACCTTACGGTGGAGAAGGGCAAGACCATCGCCCTCGTGGGGCAGTCCGGCTCGGGCAAGTCTACTCTCGTGGACCTCGTGCCCCGTTTCCACGATGTAGTGGGCGGTGTCATCACCATCGACGGTAAGGACATCCGCGAGGTGCCCATCAAGGACCTGCGCTCGCTCATCGGCAATGTCAACCAGGAGGCTATCCTCTTCAACGACACCTTCTACAACAATATCACCTTCGGTGTAGACAATGCCACGAAGGAGCAGGTCATCGAGGCGGCCAAGATTGCCAATGCCCACGACTTCATCATGGAGAGCGAGAACGGCTACGATACGATGATCGGCGACCGCGGCTGCCGCCTCTCGGGAGGTCAGCGCCAGCGCATCAGCATCGCCCGTGCCATCCTCAAGAATCCGCCCATCCTCATCCTCGACGAGGCCACTTCGGCTCTCGACACCGAGTCGGAACGTCTCGTGCAGGAGGCCCTGGAGCGCCTGATGAAGTCGCGCACCACCATCGCCATTGCCCACCGTCTGAGCACCATCAAGAACTCCGACGAGATCTGTGTGATGTACGAGGGCGAGATCGTAGAGCGCGGTACCCACGAGGCTCTCCTTGCCAAGGGCGGCTACTACAAGCGCCTCAACGACATGCAGAGCCTGTAGCGGGGCAGGGCAAAGACGCGGGGCTCACCCCCTGGAATCGTGCGTAATCCATGCCCACCATTCACGATATAGATGCCCTTGGCAGGCGGGTCACAGACCCTTGTACTCGTAGGCAGCGGATGGCATCCGCTGCCTACGGAGTGATATAATGATTTGCGATTACCCCTTGGCAGTGGCAGCAAGGGACTGTGCTAAGCACTATAAATCAGCATGTAAAGGTTGGCATGTCATGCCGAGTACCCCTTGGCAGTGGGCGCTATACCCCTTGGCAGAATATCGGCTCCATACAGATATCCTTTGCCATTCTGCCAAGGGGTATGCCGAGGGGGTTGGCATGGTACTTAACGCTGAAAATCAGTGATATATCCTGCTGTCAGGTTGCCACTGCCAAGGGGTTTGTCTGAATCCTTATAGGGTGGAAATTGGGTATACCCTCAGTTGAAATTGGGTATACCCTCTGCGAAAATCGGGTAAACCCAATATTTCTCGTGGGTATACCCTCGGGGCGTGGAGGGTAGACCCAAAAAAATGTAGGGCTACATGAATCTTCGTGTAGGCCTACAATAAATTTCGTGTAGGCCTGCAATAAATCTCGTGTAGGCCTGCGGCAGAATTATTGGAGGCCTGCGTTAGAAAAATCAGACAAAGAGATTTTTCCGAAACGGGCAAAGAGATTTTTCTGTAGTCACGGTGGATTTGTCAATCCGCCGTGAGTGAGCTTGCACTAATTTTAATCTGCTTCGCAGCTTGAAGATAGGCGGCGCCTCGGAACCTTTAGGTCGCTGGCCGAAGGGAAAAGCAAAAACTCAAAACAAGTTTTGGTTTTTCGATCGGCTTGGCTTCGCCTTCTTCCTTCTCGCTCGCTGAAAGAGTCCAAGCAAGCTTGGCTCTTGCTCGCTCAGACGTCAGTTGTCACTAATTTTAATCTGCTTCGCAGCTTGAAGATAGGCGGCGCCTCGGAAAAACTCAAAACAAGTTTTGGTTTTTCGCTCGGCTTGCACTATCTTTGTACATTGTATGCTGAACACATTTGTTTAACCTCTATAAAAAAGGAAAAGATTATGAAATTCTTGACTGACGAGAAACTCGTGATTGTAGGTGCCGGCGGTATGATCGGCTCTAACATGGCGCAGACAGCCTTGATGCTGCAGCTCACTCCCAACATCTGCCTCTACGACATCTATGGCCCTGGTGTACACGGCGTAGCCGAGGAGATGGCGCACTGCGCTTTCGAGGGTGCCAACATCACCTGGACTACCGACCCCGAAGAGGCATTCACCAATGCCAAGTACATCATCTCTTCAGGTGGTGCACCCCGTAAGGAGGGCATGACCCGTGAGGACCTGCTCAAGGGCAACTGCCAGATTGCAGCTGAGTTCGGTGACAACATCAAGAAGTACTGCCCCGACGTGAAGCACGTGGTGGTAATCTTCAACCCCGCTGACGTAACGGCTCTCACCGCACTCATCCGTTCAGGTTTGAAGCCCAACCAGCTCACCTCACTCGCAGCGCTCGACTCTACCCGTCTGCAGGAGGCTATCGCCGAGGCTGTAGGCGTACCTCAGTACAAGGTTGAGGGTGCTCGCACCTATGGTGGTCATGGTGAGGCTATGGCCGTATTTGCATCAAAGATCACTGTTGATGGCAAGCCTCTCTCTGAGTTTGAGATTTCTGAGGAGAAGTGGGCCGAGATCAAGCACAACACCATCCAGGGTGGTTCACGCATCATCAAGCTCCGTGGCCGTTCATCATTCCAGAGCCCTGCATACCAGTCAGTGAAGATGATTGAGGCTGCTATGGGTGGAGCTGAGTTCCACTGGCCCGCAGGTTGCTATGTTAACAACGAAAAGTACCAGAACGTGCTGATGGCTATGCCTACTGTAATGGATGCTACTGGCGTACACTTCGGTGAGGTAACAGGTACTGCAGAAGAGATGGCTGCTCTCGACGCTTCATACGCACACCTCCAGGTGATGCGCGATGAGATCATCTCTCTCGGCATCATTCCTCCCGTGAGCGAGTGGTCTTCATTGAACCCCAACCTCTAAATTAATTAGGAATTAGGAGTTAGGAATTAGGAGTTATTGCCATTTGGCAGTCCATAACTCAAGACTCAGTGACTAATACAAGAAAAAAGGAGTTGCGATGGCAACTCCTTTTTTTATTTTCATTATCATTGCTCAAAGCTCATTGCTCACGGCCTAATACTCCTTTATGCTATCGAATCTGTTCCAGCCGAAGGTATGGGCGTAGGCCTCCTTGGCTCCGCGTGGCACATAGAGCACGCAATCTTCGTCGATGAGGTTGAACACCGTGTTGTCGATGACAAACAGGCTATCAGCTGGGATGCGCGATACCACCCGCTTCAGTCGCTTGCAATTCTCGAACGCAGCGTAGCCGATGTGTCTTACTCCACGGCCGATGGTGAGCGTCTCGAGTCTCTCACAACAGTCCATGGCATAATCACCGAGGTGAATCACCCCATCAGGAATCACCACCTCCTTGAATGCACAGTGCGACAGCGCACCCAGCCCAATCGTGGTGAGGCTCTCGGGCAATGTTATCCGCTGCAGGTTTTCGCAGTACTGAAAGGCATAGCTATCAAGTGTTGTCACCCCTTCGGGAATGTCTATCTCTACTAACCCACTCCACGTAAAGGCATCCACACCAATCATTCTCAGACTAGGAGGAAGTACAAGGTGTTTCAATCCCATAGCACCATCGAATGCAGTTTGGGCGATACGTACCACGCCATCGGGAACCACCGTATTTTCACAACCCGCCAAGAGCGTGTTTGTTGCCGTTTCTATAATAGCATTACACCCCTCACGGCTGTCGTAATAGGGATTGTCGGGGTCCACCACGAAACCGTCAATATACAACATCGGAAAGAATGCCGCAACACCGATTTTCTCCACACTCTTAGGGATACAGATGACTCCATCCTGATTGCAGTACGCAAAAGCCGAGTCAGCGATGGTGATGAGCCCCTCGGGGATAGTAATCCGCGAGATATAGGGATTGTCGAACGCGAGTGCATCGACTGCCGTAACGCGGAACTGCCGTCCTTTATAGTTCACGGTCGGTGGTATCGTAATCTCACCGCCGGCATACTCATAATCATACTCTTTGGGGGTATTCCCCTTGAATGTCACCGCTACGGTACGCTCCGCCTTATCGGTGATGCGGTAGAATATACCCTCAGCCTCGAATCGCTGCGGCACCTTACCCATCGCCCATGCCATGTAGTTTGACACGGCATCCGCAAGCGGTGATTGCACGATGGCCAGCACGACGACCAAGAGAGCCAATACACCCAAGGCCATGTTCCGAGGTCTATTTTTGATTACCTTGACGATCTCCTCCGCGCTGGTATAGCGCCCGTTCTTCTGCTCGCGCAAGCAGCGGTTCTTTATATTTATATAGGTACGCGGCAAGGCCTTGCCCGTGTTCTCCTCTATCCACTGCAGCAGGCAGCCCACCGAGTAGATGTCGGTGCGTGAATCGACATCCTTGATATTCCCCTTGACGACCTCGGGTGCCGCAAACTGTCGGGTGCAGCCCACCGTGGAGTCATTCTTATCGGAGAGGCAGAAGCCCAGGTCCACCAGCATCGCATCGTTGTTCCCCTTAGTGAGCAAGATGTTTTCGGGCTTGATGTCCATGTGTACGATGTTGCGCCTGTGCAGCACGGCCAGTGCCTGCGCCACCTGTAGCAGCAGTTTCTTCACATGCTGCTCCTTGCAGAAGTACTCCGGCTCCGAGGCCTGCTTCTCGGCCAGGGTCACGCCGTTGACATACTCCATGAGGATGCACAGCCCGTCGGCTCCCTCCTCCATGGCAACATACTTCACGATGTATGGGCTGTCGATACTCTTGCCCACCTCGTACTCTTTGCGGAAGGCCTCGCGGTAACGCTTGTCGGCACTATACTCGGGGCGCAACTGCTTGACGAAGTACAACCGCCCGTCGATGCGTCGCTTGAAGGTCTCCGATGTAGCACCACGAATGCCTAAGGTCTCTATCTTGTCGCTCTCCTCCTTGTCGGATATAAAGTCTGATGTTTGCATTGTTTGTTTTTTAGTAGTCAGTAGTTAAAAGGAGTTATCACTTCGCTTTGCTTCGTTGAGGGAGATAAAGGCCAATACTACTTACGCGCGAAATAACATTCCGCATTTAACTCCCTTTATCTCCCAAAATATCCTTTATCTCCTATACTTTCTTACATCACTCGATACTTCACGCCATTCACCCGGCCGCAGACATAGTTTGTCGGCGCCATGCCCTCATGCACCAAGCAGCGCAGTGTCAGTGGCTCGCCATCGATAATCTGGCTCACCATGAAGGTGTCGCCAACGCTCAGCTTGCTGTTCACGCTCTCCACCACCTTGAACATCTCCATCCCGAGGTAGGCGGCCGTCACGCAGCGGTCGGGATACCACCGCAGTTCTATGCGCGTGTTCTTCTCCAGCGAAGCCACCTGTAGGCTGTCGTTGGTGAGGAAGTCGCTCTCCACCATGGAGCCTCCCACGTGGCTCTCTTCGAAGGCCTCGATGCTGACATATCCGGCAAACTGTGCCAGGACGTTGAGCGTGCTGCGATAGGGCTTCTTGCGGTGCTCGTCGCCCAAGTATCCCCAGAAACGCTTCAGCGTGATGGGAGCGATATACCCCTTCGTCTTGTCGAAGATGCGTGTCGACAGGTAGTCGAAGTCGCGCGGCGTGCTCATCGCCCTCCCGGCCACCTGCTCGGCCTTCTCTCTCAGTGTCTGATAAAGTTCTTCTTGATTCATACTGCGAAGATACGTAAAAAACGCCATAGCATCGCCTTTTATATAGGAAAATATCGGCAGGGGGGGGGTAGAAGAACCAAGATGAACCAAAAAGGATAAGGATTATTTGCCGAACTTTGCAAAAAAAAGGAAACAGCATCAGCGGTAGGCTTAAATGAGGTTCTGGCTGCTCGCTAATGCAAAAAACCATTTATAGGACCTCACCCATGATTTCTAACAATGAAAAAGTTATTGACCTTGGTGGCATGCGCAGTACTCGTCATGCCATTATCTGCTCAGACGTGGAGCAAAGCCTTGGAAAAATCGGCTAAGGCCGGTGATGTAGAAGCCCAATTCACCGTGGGCAACGCCTACCTCACAGGGGATGGCGTGAAGCAAAATCTCAAGAAAGCCACTCAGTGGCTATTCAAGGCCGCCCAAGCCGGCCAGGCCGATGCCATAAAGGCTTTGTGCACCTATTACAGTGACGCACTCGAACAAGTTGCCACGGCTGGCAATGCCGATGCCCAATTTGCCCTTGCCAATTTTTATGAAACAGGCAACGGAGTAGCACAAAACCAAGCCAAAGCGCTCGAACTGTATGGTTCGGCTGCCGCACAGGGTAATGCAGAGGCTAAATCCAAGGTGCTCGGTTCATATAATGCAGGTATCGTGACTCTTGCCGATGCTGGCGACATCGATGCCGCGACGCAAGTAGCCGACTACTTGTTCAACGGTACTGGCGGCGCAACGAAAGACGAGGCCGCTGCCGCCAACTACTATGCCAAGGCTTATATGGCAGGAAACAAATCGGCAGGGACCAAGTTGACCACAATGTATCGTGCATATTTAGAGGGTCGCGGTGTTCCCAGAAACGAAAATTTAGGAAACCTCTGGCTGGCAAAAGCCGCAAGTGCAGGCATTGATGAAGCAATGAACAAATTCTACAAAACGGACAGCCAGTATCTTGAAAATGCGGCCAATGAAGGCGATCTCAAAGCGATGGCTGCACTCGCAAGACTTCGCAGAAGTCAGGGATTTTATTGGTATATAAGAGCCATTAAAGCAGGCTATACATCATATAAAGAGTTTTATGATTTTTTTGAAGATAACAAATACAATTGTTTCGAAAACTTTAAGGCCACTGACGGTACGGAACAGTCTCTCCGGGGGTTAGATGTGCTTCAGAAACATGCATTTGATCAACCAATTGTGTGCGAGGGAGAAATAAACAAGTCCTATAGATTTGGCGAGATTAACTATGAAAAGGTGAAAATTCTTAGCCCGAACATGGCATTCTACTTAGCTCAGTACGAATATGAAGATGAAATTGCGGCTATACTATTCAAGCGCCTTATGAATGAATTTGGCCATGAAGGAGCCAAGCAGAAGTATGACAACTATTACTTCAAATACGACTATGAGCCCTACGATATTGGTAGCGTCGATAGATATTCAATCGTAGGATTTAACGGACTTCCTGAGACTGTGATGATAAATGATAAGAAATTCAGCAGCCAGGTTCCTACCCCAGAAGAACTTCAGATATTGATTGATGCCATACCTGATTTTGCAATAAACAAGGATGCCGTACGCGTAATCAGAGACTTCACGGCAATGGAAAACGAACGTGTCCGCTGGGTTGTTGACATCTATTATCTGCCCGGCATGACCATCTATGGCCCAGACTCATATTTTGAAATGTCAGCGGAATACAGCGTTGAGCCAAGGGATATGTCTTCTATGTCGTTAAAAATGTCCAATCCTTATAAACACCGATTTGGCCACTTTGCAAACAATAACACAGAATTTAATGTGACCGTAACCGGGACAGAGACGAGAGAAATTGCCAAAGCCATGGATCTTGGTGTAGGTACGTGCATTTATGAAAGAGGGAACCTTGTTAAAGGTATTACTACTGTCAATTTGGAATGGCAAGGAGAAATTAAAAATCTGAAAATCTTCAGCGATTTAGATAAGTATAGATATGGATCTGGATATGGTAATAGAACTTATAGAAGTAATTGGTCTGGCAATTATTTTACTGTGGTAGACGGCGACACTCTTGAATTGACCAGGAATATTCGGAACAATCTTGAACTTGAACACTACACGGCAAAAGGGCAGGATGGTATTGAGTATAGTTTAATGCCAAACAAATACCATGAATCCATAGACGACAATCTACCGTATGAGTTGCGCAGACAGAGATGGTACCGAATGACTTATCCTAAACCCGATGGCAAAAAAATGGATGTTTTGATTCCTGCTAATGTAGTTCGTGACAATTGGGATAAGATGAATTATGACAACATAAAAGAAAATCTTAATGTAGCATTTCTTGACTCCATCTTTAACGAAACCTTCGATGCTGTAGTCATAGCAGAGAATGGAGAAATGCAACATTACAAGAAAGGTCTCTTAGCGTCCGAGTACGATGAGCAGAAAGAGCAAAGGAAAGAAGCGGAAGATAATGCTAAATGGGAGGCATTCTGGGAAGATATGGCCAAGCAATATGGTAAAGCTCAAGCTAATATGTTCCGTAACAGCGACGATATTGTAATGAAAGGCTTAGATATACGTCTGCTGATAAAGTATACTGTATTCATGTATGAAGAATGGAACAGAAATGTTGGAGCAGTGAAATTCTATAGAACAGATGCTGATGGGTATGGTATCTTTATTTTGTACAAACTTTCAGGAGCAGAAATCTGGATTAGAACTAAAAACAATAAGATTTACGACTGGACTTTATACAGTAATGATTAATTTGAACACCGAAGTGATAATGCAATTCTCTCATTGTGAGAATTGCATTATCTGACGACTATGGTGTATATGAACTGCAAGTTCCCTGTTGAGTGACCGATCTATTGATTGTCATACAAACTCAAGAAACAGGAACTAAACAAGAGAGGGAACCCTATCGCGGGGGGCCCTCTCCTTTTCTCCATCGCTCCATCACAACCTTGTTGCTATGCGCTTTACCATCATGGGCTTCCAGGTGGAGAAGTCGCCGGCGATGATGTGCTGACGGGCCTCGCCCACGAGCCAGAGGTAGAAGGCGAGGTTGTGGATGGAGGCTATCTGCATGGCCAGCAGCTCCTGCGCGTGGAAGAGGTGGCGCAGGTAGGCCTTGGTGTAGAGCGTGTCTACTACCGACGCGCCGTCGGCCTCGATGGGGGAGAAGTCCATCTCCCACTTCTTGTTCTTCATGTTGATGATACCTTCCTTGGTGAAGAGCATGCCGTTGCGGCCGTTGCGGGTGGGCATGACGCAGTCAAACATATCCACACCGCGCTCGATGCCTTCAAGGAGGTTCATCGGAGTACCCACACCCATGAGGTAGCGAGGCTTGTCGGTGGGGAGTATCTCACCCACCACCTCGATCATCTCATACATCTTCTCCGTAGGCTCACCCACGGCCAATCCTCCGATGGCATTGCCCTCGGCACCCTTCGACGCGATGTACTCGGCCGAGCGGCGGCGAAGGTCGGGGTATACACAACCCTGCACGATGGGGAATAACGCTTGATGGTATCCATATTTGGGCTCGGTGCTGTTGAACCGATCGAGGCAACGGTCGAGCCAACGATGCGTGAGCTCCATCGACTTCTTGGCATACTGGTAGTCGGCATCGCCGGGGGTACACTCATCGAAGGCCATCATGATGTCGGCACCGATGGTGCGCTCGATATCCATCACACGCTCAGGGGTGAACAGGTGCTTGGAGCCGTCGATGTGTGAGCGGAACTCCACGCCCTCCTCTCTCATCTTGCGGATGCCAGAGAGGGAAAACACCTGGAACCCTCCACTGTCGGTGAGCATGGGACGGTCGAAGCCGTTGAACTTATGCAGTCCGCCTGCCTTCTCTATTACCTGAAGGCCGGGGCGCAGATACAAGTGGTAGGTGTTGCCGAGGATGATCTGCGCCTTGATGTCCTCCTTCAGTTCAGTGAGGTGCACGCCCTTGACACTCCCCAGCGTGCCCACGGGCATGAAGATGGGGGTCTCGATCTGGCCGTGGTCGGTAGTGATGAGTCCGGCACGGGCATTACTCTTTGGGTCGGTATGTTGGAGTAGGAAATGCATGGAAGTACTGGAGCAAGGATTGTTTCATTTATTTATGACGTTTCGCCAGCTCGTCTTCGAGGTCGGAGAGCGAGCAGCCCATCTGCTCTGTGAGCACGAGGAGGTGGTAGAGCAGGTCGCCAGCCTCGTAGAGGTAGCGTTCGCGGTTGCCGTCGATGGCTTCGATGACTGTCTCCACGGCCTCTTCGCCCACCTTCTGGGCAATCTTGTTCACACCCTTGTTGAAGAGGTAGGTGGTGTAGGAGCCTTCGGGCATCTTGGCATGACGGTCCTTGATGCAGGCTTCGAGCGTGCCGAGGAAACCCTCGTTGTCGCGCGTGTCGAAGCAAGCCACGGTGCCGCGATGACAGGTGGGACCGTCGGGGCGTGCCTTGATGAGCAGGGTGTCGCCATCGCAGTCGGCATACATCGCCATCACATGGAGGAAGTTGCCGCTGGTCTCGCCCTTGGTCCAGAGTGTCTGGCGGGTGCGGCTATAGAAGGTGACGCGGCCTTCGGTCTGTGTCTTCTCGAAAGCTTCTTGGTTCATGTAGCCGAGCATGAGCACCTTGAGGTTGTCGGCATCCTGGATGATGACGGGGAGCAGCCCGTCGGCTGTCTTGCTGAGGTTGAAATCTTGGAATTGCATTATCTTGTTTCTTTTGGTTGTTTACTTTTTATAGGATTTCTTAGGGAATCCTAGGATTCCTAGGAAGTCCTAAGATAGTCTATAATACAAAGACTATTATTCTCCTCCTATCTCCGTACCGCTATGCCTCGCTCGTTGAGGGCTTGCTTGAGCACGGGGATGGGTATCTCGCCATAATGGAAGATGCTGGCGGCGAGTGCGGCATCGGCACGCCCATGGGTGAGCACGTCGGCAATGTCGTCGATGCTGCCGGCACCGCCCGAGGCGATGATGGGGATGCACAGATGCTCGGCCAGTCGGGCAAAGGTGTCGCAGGGATAGCCCTGACGTGTGCCGTCGTGGTTCATCGAGGTGAAGAGCAGTTCGCCAGCACCGCGTTCCTGCGCCTCGTGGGCCCAAGCAAAGAGTTCCTTATCGGTGTTACGCTTGCCACCATGCGTGGTAGCCAACCACTGGCCATCAGCAAGGCGGGCATCGATGGCGATGACCACAAACTGCGAGCCGTACTTCGAGGCAATCTCGTCGATGAGTTCGGGGCGGCGTATGGCAGCACTGTTGATACTTATCTTGTCGGCACCGGCATCTAAGAGTCGGCTGGCATCGTCAATGGTACTGATACCTCCACCCACCGTGAAGGGAATATCAATCTCTGCCGCTATGCGGCTCACCAGGTGCGTGAAGGTGTTGCGTCCCTCCTGGGTGGCACTGATGTCGAGGTAGACCAGTTCGTCGGCTCCCTCACGGGCATACTTGCTGCCGAGAGCGACCGCATCGCCCACATCGCGCAGTCCCTCAAAGTTGATGCCCTTGACCGTGCGACCATCCTTTACGTCGAGGCAGGGTATTATTCGTTTTGCAACCATAGCTTTAATTCTTCCAATGTGATACATTCTTCATAGATGGCCTTGCCCACGATGACGTGGCGAAGGTTCATCTCATTGAGGTGCTGGATATCGCTCATGGCACTGATGCCTCCGCTCACGATAATGTCCAGCTCGGGATAAGCAGTCTGTAGGCGGGTATAGAGGTCAAAGGAAGGCCCCTGCAGCATGCCGTCCTTGGCAATGTCGGTGCAGATGACCTCGCGCAGTCCATGGGGAGTGAAATGGTCGATGAGTGCCTCGATGGTCTGCTTTGACTCCTCCAACCAACCATTGATGGCCACTCTTCCATTGTTGACATCGGCTCCGAGGATGAGGCGGTCGCCACCATACTGATCGAGCCAGCAGGCAAACAGTTCGGGGAGGCTCACTGCCACGCTACCTATGATGAGGTGATGGGCACCGGCGTTGAAGGCATCGCGTAGGGCTTCATTGCTTTTGATGCCGCCACCCCATTCGATATCGAGCGTGGTGTGTGTGGCGATCTCCTCCAGCACGTGTAGGTTTCGGGGGCTGCTGCTCTTGGCTCCGTCGAGGTCTACAAGGTGCAGGCGGCGTATGCCTATGTCTTGATAGCGCATAGCCATGTCGAGGGGCGATGCATCGTACTGCTTCTTCTGGTTATAATCCCCCTTGGTGAGGCGTACGCACTTACCGTCGATGAGGTCTATGGCGGGAATAACGTTTATCATAGTTCCAAAAAGTTTTTAAGGATTTGTGCTCCTACGGCTCCGCTCTTCTCGGGGTGAAACTGGGTGCCAAAGAAGTTGTCGCGGCCCAAAGCACCACTGAAGGGGTTGATATAGTGAGTTGTGGCAATGGTGTCAGCACACAACTCGGGGTAATAGGAATGCACGTAGTAGATGTAGGCGCCCTCTTCTATGTCCTTGAAGAGGGGGGAGCGGAGATTTGTGATTTGGTTCCAGCCCATGTGGGGAACCTTGAAAATTGAAAATTGAGAATTGAAAATTGAAAAATCAGGGGGCGTCATCGGTTGTTCTAGAAACTTCTTCACCTTGGTGCGGAAGATACCCATGCACTCAGCGTTGCCCTCTTCGCTACTCTGACACATCAGTTGGGTACCCACGCAGATGCCCAAGACGGGCTGCGTGAGGGTGGGGATGAAGGTGTCGAGACCGCGCTCGGCGAGCTTAGCCATGGCGGTAGAGGCTTCGCCCACGCCAGGCAATATCACCTTGTCGGCTGTGGCCAGTGTATGCTTGTCGTCGGTGTATACCCAGTCGGTACAGCCTATGCGGCCGAGGGCGTTGGTTACCGAGCGTATGTTGCCTGTATCGTAGTTTACAATAGCTATCATCGTAGTGGTTATTATTATGAGACGACAAAATTAGTGCAAGCCAAGTGAAAAGCCAAATAAATTTGCGTTTTCTCTTATCTTATGCTAATTTTGCAACTTATTTGAATAAGTATACACCGTATAATAATGAAGCACATCAGAAACTTCTGCATCATTGCGCACATCGACCACGGCAAGTCGACACTGGCCGACCGCCTATTGGAGTACACCAACACCATCAAGGTAACCGAGGGGCAGATGCTCGATGATATGGAATTGGAAAAGGAACGCGGCATTACCATCAAAAGCCATGCCATACAGATGGAGTATATATATAAAGGAGAGAAGTACGTGCTCAACCTTATCGATACTCCGGGACACGTGGACTTCTCCTAC
>JAFQLT010000105.1 GCA_017396545.1 Bacteroidaceae bacterium
CCAAAAAGTCGTTACCGAGACCTGTGCCCTTCTCGAGCATCTCCAATGCTTCCTGCACCTGGGGTGCGTATGCCTTTACGGCACCTTCAGCGATAAAACCTGCGGTCTTATCAATGTTCAATGCAATATTTTTCATCTTATTTATCTAATTATATTATTATCTGATAGAATCTGTGAGCAACTTGATCTCAATCACGGGCGAGATTCGCTCGTAGAGGATGTTGTACACGGCATCAACGATAGGCATGTTCACGTGGTACTTGCGGTTGATCTCCTTGATACACTTGGTGCCGTAGTAACCCTCGGCCACCATCTCCATCTCAAGCTGTGCGCTCTTCACGGAGTAGCCCTTGCCTATCATGGTACCAAACACACGATTGCGGCTAAAGTTCGAATAGCCCGTCACGAGGAGATCGCCCATATATACGGACTCGCTCACCACGCGCTTGAGCGGATGCACGAAGTCGATGAAGCGCGACATCTCTACCAGCGCGTTGCTCATGAGCACAGCCTGAAAGTTGTCACCATACTTAAGACCGTGACAGATACCGGCTGCGATAGCATATACATTCTTCAGCACCGAGCTGTACTCGATACCGGTCACATCATCGCTCACCGTTGTCTTCACATAACTGCAATTGAGTTTCTGTGCAAAACAGAGCGCATTGTCACGATTGCTACAGCCTACCGTCAAGTATGAGAGACGCTCCAATGCTATTTCCTCGGCATGACAAGGTCCTGCGATAACCGCTATACTATCATAGGGTACATGATACTCTTTATGAAAATAATCCGATACCAGCATATTCTCTTCAGGCACAATACCCTTAATGGCAGTCACCACAAACTTATCGCTCATCTTGGCCTTTACCTTCTTGAGGTGTGACTTAAGATAAGGCGAAGGGGTTACGAATATCAGCACATCGCTGTCCTTGATGACCTGATTGATGTCAGAGGAGAAGTTGATGCGATTCACATCAAAATGCACCGATGACAGATACCCGGGATTGTGTCCCGTGCGCTTGAAATCCTCAATGCGGTCGTCACGGCGCATATACCAGTTGATGGAGTCCTCATTATTGAGGATCATCTTGGCAATGGCAGTTGCCCAACTGCCACCACCCATAATTGCTACTTTACCTTTTGGGAAACTCATTATCCAATTTTTTCAATCCAAGCTGCTACCTCATCCACGGTGGGGTTCTTGAGGTCGAGCTTATACTTTTTGTTCACGCCACAGATATCCATGTGTACCTTCTGGGGGTTGACGCCCTGCATGTCGGCCACAAGCTTATAGCCAGCCTTCTGAATCACCGGCACCCATTCCTCAGCAATGCCAATCTCCACGTATTTAGCCACGGGATCCTTCGGGGCTTTCTTCTCGGGACGCATCTGCGGGAAGAAGAGCACCTCTTGAATGGTCTGCTGACCTGTCATGAGCATCACGAGGCGGTCCATACCGATACCCATACCTGAGGTGGGAGGCATACCGTACTCGAGGGCACGCACGAAGTCGTTGTCGATAAACATGGCCTCATCATCGCCCTTCTCGCTCAGGCGAAGCTGCTCCTGGAAGCGTTCCAACTGGTCGATGGGGTCGTTGAGCTCGCTATAGGCGTTGCACAGCTCCTTACCGTTGACCATGAGCTCGAAACGCTCGGTGAGCTCGGGGTTCTCGCGGTGACGCTTGCAGAGGGGCGACATCTCGATGGGATAGTCGGTGATGAAGGTAGGCTGTATGTAGTTGCCCTCGCACTTCTCGCCAAAAATCTCGTCGATGAGCTTACCCTTGCCCATGGTCTCGTCGGTCTCTACACCCAGCTCCTTGCATACGGCACGCAGCTGAGCCTCATCCATGCCGGTGATGTCCACTCCGGTGAACTCCTTGATGGCCTCTGTCATGGTGCGGCGCGCGAAGGGAGCCTTGAAGCTGATGACATTGTCGCCCACCTGCACCTCGGTAGTGCCGTTCACATCGAGACAGATTTTCTCGAGCATCTGCTCGGTGAATGCCATCATCCAGTTATAGTCCTTGTAAGAGACGTAGATCTCCATACAGGTAAACTCGGGATTGTGGGTGCGGTCCATACCCTCGTTGCGGAAGTTCTTGGAGAACTCATACACACC
>JAFQLT010000106.1 GCA_017396545.1 Bacteroidaceae bacterium
GCAGATTTGCACTGTTTGGTCGCAGCAAATAGTGGTCTATTTGCAAGAACAAAGAGTGTAAAGATGGTAAAAAGAGCCTCAAATAAACTGAAAAGTATAACATAAAACTTATTAGCGGTAAAATCCAAACAGATTCTTATAAGGTTGATAATTAAAGCGTTAACTCATGGTTCCGTCTCACGGCGGAGGGACGAGTGTCTCACGGCGGAGAGACGGTTGTCTCACGGCCGAGGGACGTCTTTGTCTCCGCCGAGGGACAAACTTTTCTCTTTGTCCAACAAAGATAGTGGATAGTGCTGAAAGTGCCAAACGATATAGCGAAAAGTTTTGCATAATATCGGTAATAAATTGTTATTCAATTACTTGACAAGGGCGTTTTGATGTATTAACTTTGCGGCAGAAATAAGGTTTGACACCCTTTCAAGTTCTTCTCCGAAGAGCTTGGAATATCGCTAACGATATTCTTTCTGCCGCGACATCGCTCACGCTCGGCATAGATTAAGCAAGCTTATCTCTGCTCTCGCTCTGTCGCGATGTTGCCAGTCGGAAATAAGGTTTGACACCCTTTCAAGTTCTTCTCCGAAGAGCTTGGAATATCGCTAACGATATTCTTTCTGCCGCGACATCGCTCACGCTCGGCATAGATTAAGCAAGCTTATCTCTGCTCTCGCTCTGTCGCAATGTTGTCAGCAGAAATAAGGTTTGAAAACCTTGCGGAACTAACCTTTAAACCTATTATAACATGACACAAACCAACTTAAAAACTCAAGAACTTAAAAACTCAATAACTATGGAAAACAACTTACAAACTCAAGAACTCAAGAACTCAACAACTCAAACGTCGTACATCGACGTGCTGCGTGAGACTCAGCAGGAGGAGTTCCCCCTGCTCAGTGAAGTGACCCGAGGATTCGTGGAAGACCCCATCACGCTGATGAACTCCATCTACGATGAGGATGGTGTGACAGTACCCTGCCCACTGCCCGATGCGATGTGGAAGTCTCTGCCCCGGATGATGAGCGAGACGCTCAGCCTCTACGATGATGCCGACATCCGCACCATGCTCCTGATGGCCATGATGCCCACACTCGGCTCGGCCATGAGTAATGTACGTGTGCGCCACGGCCAGCGTCTCTACTCATTAGGTATGATGAACCTCTGTGTAGGTCCCTCTGCCTCGGGCAAGGGATGCGTGGGCGATGTGGCCAGCCTCGTCGATGGCATCAACAAGATCGTCTGTGAGGAGAGCGCGCAGGCCATGGCCAACCACCGCAAGCGCCACAAGCGTTACAAGCGCCTTACTACTCAGCTCACCTTTGCCGCCAAGGGTGATGTGTCGCAACTCGTGGATGTGAACGACATTGCCGGGGAGGTGGACGAACCCCAAGCACCTCTGCGCCGTATGCACAAGCTACCGGCCAAGACTACGGCAGCGAACTATTACCGCCTGCTCTATGCCAATGGAGACAATATCTCCTACCTGCATATCCCCGAACTGGCGGAGATGAGTGCGGCCAACAAGGGTTCGTTCGGTGACTTTATGTACATCCTGCTTGCCGCGCAGAATGAGGAGCAGCTCCACACGGGGCGCAAGACTGATGATGAGGACTACCTCATCGAGCACACCCGCTTGGCCATGGCCGCTACGGGCACCATGTCATCGGTGCGTGAGTTTATCCCCAATCTCGAGGATGGTCTCTCCACCCGCTTCCTCTATCACTGCTTGCCAGCAAAAAGTGTTGTGCGTGGCGAGATGGACGAGGCTACGGCCGAGGCTTTCCGTGATGTGTATGGCCATCACCGGGGTGTGCTTACCGATATATGGAAGGAGCTTCGTCCGTTTGAGGGCAAGGCCGATGAGGAACTGCCACGCCTGATTATCACGGACGAGCAGCGCGAGTATATCGACGAGTATTACCGCCAGCTGGTGTCGTTCGTGGCCTTGGCCCTGCCCGACAGGGACTTGCGTGCACCCATCCTGCGCTCGCGCCTGAACCTCTACCGTATGCTGATGATCATTGCCGTGCTGCGTCGCTATGAGGAGCTGGGCACAGTGGAGGGCATGTTCGGGGAGAAGCGCTTCGCCATCGCGGAGGCCGACCTGAAGTGGGGCCTCGCGTACATCTTCTATAGCATGATGCATACCTCCACCATCTACAGCCGTCTGCGCCGTGAGGAGAAGGAGGAGCCCAAGGTGGTGTGCATCAGTCCGCTTGCCTTCTTCGGTCTCCTGCCCCATCAGTTCACCACGGCCGTGGCCAACAAGCTGGGCGAGGAGATGGGTATGAAACGCCGTACCGTGTGCAAGCATCTGCGCACGCTCTGCGTGAAGGGCTACCTCGTGCGTCTGAGGCAGGGGGTATATGGCAAGCTGAACGGAAAGGGCAAAAAAATTACGCACGCTGCATAGCGTGCGTAATTTATATCCTATTGCGCTGATCGGCAAGGGAGTTGTGCCTCGAAACGGTGCGCAAAACGGTGCGCTGTGAAGGGGCTTTGGCTTAGAAGAAGCGGTAGCGGTTGTCCACCACTTCGCCCTTGCGGAAGAGCTCGTTGAGGATGCTGTTGGCATTGATGTTGCGGGTAGCAGCGTTCTCGAGTGTCCTCTGCTCTGCAGCGGCATCGAAGGTAGCTACGCCGTTGCCTCTCTTCACCACCTGGAGGAAGTAGATACCTCCGTTGCCCTTGATGGGGGCGCTCAGCTTGCCTTCCTCGAGGCTTGCTGCGGCTCCGCTGATGGCTGCCTCGCTGGCAGGTACCTTGCTCACGTAGGCTGCTGAGCTGAAGGTGACGCGGCGCAGGGTGTCGCTCTTGGCACCGTTGAGGGCAAGGGCATCGCTCATGGTGCTCACCTTCTTGGCGCTGGCGAGGATCTGCTCGGCCTTCTCGTCGTTGAGGGCCTGGAGGCGGAACATGTCGGCCATGTCCTCTACGTCGCGGTAGCCTGCCTCGTGGATGTCGGCAAGGGCTACTACGAGGAGGTGGTCGTTGTCACCGGCCTCGAAGATGTGCGATACCTCGCCCTTCTTGGCACCGAATGCCCAGCGGAGTGCCTCGCGGGTGCCCTGTACGCCACCGATGGTGTGGGCGGCATTGCTGAGCTCGTTCGCGGGATAGAGGCGGTAGCCTGCCTCCTCGGCGTTGGCCTCAAGGGTTTCGAGGGTCTGGTTGCTGGCTACGAAGGCGCTGAGGCGGTTGTATGCCTCGGCATAGGTCTCGTTGCTGAAGTAGGCGGGGCGCTTGATGACAGCGGCGTTGTACTTCTGTACGGGGCTCTTGGTGTCGAGCACCTCGATGATGAGGTGACCACCGTCGAGGGTAAGCTGCTTGAGCTCGCCCTTCTTCATGCCGAAGAGGGTGTTGAGGTAGGTGGCATTGTCGCCGTCGATGGCGGCACCCTCGAAGTTGGCTGTAGCGATCCATACGGGCTCGGAGGGCTGGCCATACTTCCCGGCTATCTCGGCGAAGTTGGCACCCTTCTTGGCCTTGATGGCGCCAAAGATGCTGTCGGCAAGCTCGGCTGCGCGGGTAGCATCGGCATCGGCCACTGAGATCTGACGGTACTGTACAGAGTCGGGCAGCTGCACCTTATTGAATATGCGGAAGGTGTTGTAAGAGTCGTCGGCTGCATTGTAGTAGGGGCCGTATACCTCATCGCCCTTCACGGAGTCGAGGCGGGCTACTACATCCTCGGGGAGTGCCTTGGCAGTGACGGGCACTGTGCTGTAGGCTACCTCGGAGTTGGCGAGGCGCACGAGGGCGGCCACCTCGTCGGTGGTGGCAAGCTGTCCGGCATAGTCGTTCACCTCGGCGAGGAGCTCCTCACGGTCTGTAGCGCTGGGTACTACGGCTACGTCGATGTATCTGATGGCACGGGTCTCGGCGGGCTGCTTGTAGAGCTCGCGCTTGGCGTCGTAGAGGCGCTTGATGTCGCTGCTTGATACCTTCACGAGCGAGTCGGCTACGCTGCTGTAGGGTACTACGGCGTAGGCTACCTCGGCATGGCTGTTGCGGGCGTTGAAGTTGTACTCGGCGGCTACGGGGTTAGAGAGCTGTGACTCGACAACGAGAGCCTCGTACTTCTGCATGAGCAGGTTGCTGATGAGGTTGCTCTCGATGAACTTCCAGTAGTTGTAGAGCTGGTGGTAGTAGTCGATGTACTCGGCGGGCATCACCTCGGGGTCCATGCTGGCATAGTCGGCAAGGAACTTCATGAGCACATCGCGGTCGAACTGGCCGGTGGTCTGGTTGCGGAAAGCCGACTGGGTCAACAGGGGGTCGGTGCCCTCGTTGATGACTGCCTGCAACTCTGCGGTGGTAACGGTAAGGCCAAGCTTGTCGGCCTCATCGCCGATGAGGGTGTTGGTCACGAGGGTGTTCCACACCTCGTCCTTGATCTGGGCGTTCTCGGCCTCGGTGAGCGAGTTGGTGCCACGCACGAAGTTGATGGCCTGGGTGTACTCCTCGACCAGCTGCTGGAAGGTTTGGGCTTCGACCTTCTTGCCGTTGATCTCGCCTACGTTCTGTGAGTTCATGCCCGGCTGGAGTACCTTGGCGGCATCGCCGGCAATGAATGCGAACAGCGCGATGCCGATCACGATGACCAGGGCAGCGCCGTGTTTTCTGATGGATTGTAATGTTGCCATTTTTGTGTATTTATTAGTTTTATGTTATTCCTAAATGAACCAAAAAACGTTTTGAGCGCACGAAAGTACAAAAAAAACTTTTAACGGCATAGTGATTGGGCGAAAAAGTGCTTTTCTCTGCACTTATTCCTCGATTTTCAGGCTCACGAGCTCTATTCTGTTGCTCTCGACCTTCATTATCTTGAACCGGAAACGGTCTATCTGTATCACCTCGTGCATCTTGGGGAAGCTCTTGTAACGGTACAGGATGAGCCCCGCGAGGGTCTGGTACTCGTCGGCCACGGGGAGCTGCAGGCCGAAAAGCTCGTTGACACGCTCTATCTCCAAGCGGGCCGAGAGGAGGTAGGTGCCGTCGTCGGTGCGCTTGGCGATGTGGTCGTCTACGTCGTGCTCGTCTTCAATCTCGCCGAACAGCTCTTCGACGATGTCTTCCAAGGAGATGATGCCGGCGGTGCCGCCAAACTCGTCGACCACCACGGCGAGCGACTTCTTCTGCTGCAGGAACTGCTCCATGAGCTTCTGCGCCTGCAGGCTCTCGGGCACGAAGGGCATCTTGACGATGTGCTCCTGCCATGCGGAGGTGCGCTTGAACATCTCTGACGAGTGGATGTAGCCGATGATGTTGTCAATGCTGCCTTCGTAGACGATGATCTTGGAGTAGCCGGTCTCGACGAACACGTGCATGAGCTCTTCAGAGGTGGCGCTTTTGTCGATAGCCTCTATCTCGGTGCGGTGTACCATGCAGTCGCGGATGCGGAGGTTGGAGAAGTCGAGCGCATTCTGGAAAATCTTCACCTCGGTATCGACGTTCTGCGCTCCGTTGGCTTGCTCGATACTCGACTGGATGAAGTAGTCGAGGTCCATCTTCGTGAAGGCCTTGGTGGAGTTCTCCTTGTTGAGCCGTATGCCGAACAGGCGCATGATGCCTCGGGCACAGGCGGTAGCGAACTGCGAGATGGGGTAGAGGATGCAGTAGAGGAGGAAGGTGGGCAGCGAGAAGAAGCGGAGCGTGGCGTTGGGATTGATCTTGAAGATGGTCTTGGGCACAAACTCGCCCACCACGAGGATGACGAGGGTGGAGATGACGGTATCGATGAGCAGCAGCAGGGCGGGGTTGTCGGTGACGTGCTCGATGAGGAAGCCGTCGATGATGCGCGACATCATGATACCGTATACGACGAGCGCGATGTTGTTGCCCACAAGCATGGTGGAGATGTAGTTGTTGGGGTTGTTGTAGAATACCGACATCAGCTTGGCCGAAAGGCTCTGGCTGCTCTTGTCGACCTCGAACCGCAACTTGCTGGACGATACGAAAGCGATCTCCATGCCTGAAAAGAAGGCGGAGAAGATCATGGCGATGAGGAGGAATATACCGGTGGTGGACATTTTTTTTTTTAGGAGTTACAGGGGTTCTGGAGTTACAGGAGTTCAGGAATCAGGAGTTCGGAAGGTGGCATGCCGTCCCGACAGAGCGGAGCGCCGAGGGATCTCGCGGTGTCTCTTGCCGGATGGCGACTCATAGATCTGGATTGGGCGAAGCGTCGTCTTCGTCTTCGTCAACGTCGACGTTTTCGTTCTCCTTAACGGGGAAGATGCCTTGCGTCTGCTTGATGGTGTATTGGGTGAAGTTCTGGTTCGAGGTGAACCCGATGCCGGTGATGATACGCTTCTGTTGGCGGATGCGGATATATTGGTCGGAGTAGACGGTTTGGGACTTTTGGTTCCAGAAGAGCAACTGGGTGTCGAACTTCTCGTCCTGCTCGTTCTCGATGTGTACATTGCCGCGAAGTTCCCACAGCTCCTCTTTGTCGTAGTAGTAGGCCGTGTCGGCAAGGATGGTGGCTTCGATGGAGAGGTCGTTGTTGAACTTCTCGAGGTATACACCCTGCTCGAATGTCCAGCGCGAGGGGTCGAGGCGGTCGAATACCTTCCACTCGTCGGTGATAATCTTGTAGCGCACCACGCCCGAGTCACTGATGTAGGTCGACACACCGTGGGTAACCATGATGGGGACAGAGTCGCGGTTCGTGATGGCCTCGGTCGTGGGCTGCTTCTTCTTGGAACATGCCGACAAGAGAAACAGCATAACAATCGTCGCGGTGACGATTGTTATGCCATAACCATTGTTCTGCAGTCGCTGCTTGCTCGAGTCCACAGCAGTTATCGTATGGTGGTGGTCTCGTTGATGATGCCACCTACATGTACCCTGTCTCCCTCCTTCTTGCCAAGCATGAAGAGGTCTTCCTTCGTAGGCGTGTGGGTAGAGTATGCGGCGATCATCTTGTTGGCCTCCTCGGCTACGCTCTCGTCGACGCGCTTGGCCTGATAGAGGCGGTCGAGCACGACGAAGTACTTGCATCGGTCGAGAAGAGGCTCATCGTTCCATCGGGGAGCTGCTGCGTAGATGTTGGCCAGCAGGATGTGGTAGGCACCCTTGTTGCCGTTGAGGCTGATGGCACGGGTGACGTAGCTCTTCGCCTTGCTGAGCTGGCGGTCAGAGTTGAGGATGACAGCGGCCTTGTAGCAATAGTCGGCCTTGCTCTCGGCTACGGTGTCGAGCTCGATGGCCTGGTCGAAGTATTCGATGGACTTGCCCATGTCGCCACGCTTGAGGTAGCTGTAGGCACATCCTGCAGCGGTAGCTGCTGTGGGCGCGATGTGGTGGGCATACTCCGAAGCGGTGTAGTATACCTCCGACTCGGTGCAGTCGAGCATGGCCATTACACCCACTACCTTGCGCAGGTAGTCGAGATTGTCCTTGTTCTCCTCAACCTTGGGGGCATAGATGGCTTCGAGCTGGTCGCACTCGGCAGCACCGCTGTTGATGAAGTAGCCGTCGACATTATCCTTTATCTTGCCTACGGCCTCGATGAGCTTGGGGTTGGGAGTGCTGGCATTCTGTACCTTCTCGGCAATCGAGGCGATGAGCTCGGCCGATACGAGATAATCCTGGATGAACTGTTCGCGGTGAGTCTCGTCAGCCTTGAACTTGGCTAATGACACCTTCATGAAGTCGCCCACGATATAGTACTGGTTCTTGTTGCCGGCCATCTCTATCACCTCGCTGAACATCTCGTAGGCCACGTTGTTGTCCATGCGGGGATAGTAGGTGAGGTAGTTGTGTGCCTTCTCGCCCTTCACGTAATAATCGGTCCAGGGAGTCTTTCGGAGCTGGTTGAGTCCGTCCAGGTACTGCAACTGCTGATCGTATACCTTCATCATCTCATCGGCGTATGCCTTGCGCTCGTCAAGCACCTTGGTGCTGACGATAAGGTTTTTCAGGATGGTCACACCATCGGTGTAGAGGCTGTGGCGCGATATGGGTGCATCGGCGAAGACCTTCTGCCAATAGGTGTAGGCATCGGTGTAGTTTTTGGTCTTGAGGTTCTCGCTGTACAGGCTGATGTTGTTCAGGCAATCGATACTGTCCTGCCCGTGCCCGAAACGTGAACCGTCTTCTACGCCCTTTTGCGCCATGGCGGCAGAGGCGGTAAGTGCAAATGCTGCGATAAGTGCTTTGATTCTCATTGTTTTGGTTATATTTGGTTTATTGTTATTCCTGTATATCTATAGTGTTGACTCGGTAGCTCTTCGATGGTTTAATTGTTGCCCTAAGCCCGAAGTTTGGTTACAGTACTTTCCATTTGTTGAACCATGTCTCGTTGAATGACAGGCCGATGTTGAGTCGTAAGGAGTTTTCGGTGATCATGCCCGGGGCATGGGGGCGTACGTGGATGTATTGTCCGGAGATGTTCACGACGCTCTTGCCATTCCATCGGTTCATGATGGGTAGCCCAATACCTATAGATGCACCATATTCGGTAGGCCCTTGCCCGCTGCCGACGGTGTAGTGTGCTGTCGCGTAGTGGAGACCCGCACGGTAGCGCGCACGACGGAATATCTTGCGTGTGATATGCTCGGGAATATACTCCATCCCTATCGAGGCGCGCTGGCGATCGGCACCTCTCGTCCCGAAGAAGTTGGCGGTGCTGTACTGCTCAAGGCGGTAATCGGCGGCGATGGTGAGGCGCTTGTCGTAGGTATACGAGATGCCGGCTCCGTAGGCGGTGGGGATGCTCATGTGCGTGGCGCTCACCGTGTCGTTCGATGAAATGGTCTCGATGATATAGCCTTTGTCATCGGTCGTGTGTCCCGGACGGTAGACGGCACCCACGGTAAACTTGTTTTTCCCCTTGTCAATGTGGTATTGTATGCCAAAGTCGATGTCGTAGGTGGTTATGTCTGCCCGGTACTGTCTCGTGTGGGAGTCGATGCTCGTGTCGGTATACTGATTATATATATAATGGTATATCTCGCCGTAGATATAGGAGATGTTGGTACCGATGGACAATCCCTTCAGTGGCATGTAGCCGATACCCGCAGTCACCTGACGCAACCCGCCGAAGCCGTAGTAGCGGTTGGTGGTGGTAATCTGCTCCTCATCTTTGCCTTCATATATCGGTCTGGACTCGCTGAAGTCGTATCCTACGTTCGAGAAGGGCATGATACCGAGGGTGAAGCCGAGACGAGGCATCAAACGGAACTGCATGGCAATGTAGTCGAAAGTGCTGTTGCGGGCGTTCATGCTCGTGTGTCCTTCTCTCAAGTTGGTGTTGGCTATGCTCATGCCTATGTCGAGAAGAAAGGTGAGCGTGTCGACCGCTGCGTATGAGGCGGGATTGAGCAGGTTGATCTGGTTGCTGTTGTGTATGCCGATGCCTGTGCCCCCCATCCCTTTGCTCGTACCGGTATCCATGCCTGCCAGCTGGCCGAATCCGAATCGTGTGTAGGGAGAGTTCATGCCGTTCTCTGCCGATGCGGGATGCGCAAGCAGAAGCAGGGCGATGAGAATAAGGTGCAGTACCTTCTTACGAGTTTCCATTGTTCAGTTCCAATATTCGGTTCAATCCTTTTATTACGAGCAAACTATCTGCAAAGGTGCGACTTTTTACCCGATTATCCAAGAGAAACGTACCGCCACCCGTTAAAAAAACCAAAAGGTCGGGGTATTTCTGGATGTATTCGTGTATGTATCCTTCGATTTCTTTATCTACGCCTTGCAAAACGCCTTCGCGGATAGCTGTCTCCGTAGTATTGCCGATGGGTATACGTTCGCCCTCTTTTTTTATGAGGGGGAGCTTCCCGGTGAGCAGGTTGAGCGCCTTGAAGCGCATGCCGATGCCGGGTGATATGTTGCCTCCGAGGTAGATGCCATCGGCGGTCACCACATCGTAGGTGATGGCGGTGCCCACATCGATGATGAGCAGGTCGCGTCCGGGGCGTTGCAGGCAGGCGCCGGCTGCTGCGGCCAAGCGGTCGGGTCCCAAAGTCTCAGGGGTCTTGTAGGCGATGGTGAAAGGCATCTTCAGCAGGGACGACATCCTGAGGCAAGGATAGGGGAGTGCCTTGATGGCTTGCTCAACTTCTTCGCCGAGAGGAATCACGGATGAGATGATGGCAGCTTGTATGGCGCTGCATGATGCTTTCTTGGTGAGTAGCTGGCCTAATTCCGCATGATCGATGCGGAAGTCTTCAGCCAATGTGTCGCCCTCGAAGAGGGCAACCTTGGCGGACGAGTTACCTATGTCGATGATGAGTTGCACCGTACGTCTTAACCCTGAAACTTACGTGATTGTTCAGCGATAAGCTCGGCATCGTCGAAGTAGTTGATGCGCATGGCGCTGCGTACATCGGCGAGCGTGTTGGCTGCCACGGCGCGTGCGGCTTCGCTACCCCTCTTGAGTATCTCGAATACGGCTGGGATGTCTTTCTCCCACTCCTTGCGACGCTCGCGGATGGGGGTGAGCAGCTCTTCGAGGATGGCGTAGAGGAACTTCTTTACCTTCACGTCGCCCAGTCCGCCACGCATATAGTGGGCTTTCAGCTCGTCGAGGCTGCTGTAGTCGGGCCAGTATTGGGCAAAGTGCTCGGGGCGGCAGAAGGCGTCGAGGTAGGTGAACACGGTGTTGCCCTCCACCTTTCCGGGATCCTCTACACGGATGTGGTCGGGGTCGGTGTACATGCTCATCACGCGCTTGCGTACCTCTTCGGGTGAGTCGGACAGGTAGATGCAGTTGCCGAGGCTCTTTGACATCTTGGCCTTGCCGTCTGTTCCCGGGAGGCGCATGCAGGCGGCATTGTCGGGAAGCAGTATCTCGGGCTCCACGAGGGTGTCGCCATAGATGCCGTTGAAGCGGCGCACGATCTCGCGGGCCTGCTCAATCATAGGCTGTTGGTCCTCACCGGCAGGTACGGTGGTGGCGCGGAAGGCGGTAATGTCCGATGCCTGGCTGATGGGGTAGGTGAAGAAACCTACAGGGATGCTGGTCTCGAAGTTGCGCATCTGTATCTCCGTCTTCACCGTCGGGTTACGCTGCAGGCGGCTCACGGTGACGAGGTTCATGTAGTAGAATGCCAGCTCGCACAGCTCGGCTACCTGTGACTGGATGAAGATGGTACTCTTCGTGGGGTCGATGCCGCAAGCTAAGTAGTCAAGGGCTACCTCGATGATATTCTGGCGGATCTTTTCTGGATTGTCGGCGTTGTCAGTCAAGGCTTGGGCATCGGCAATCATGATGAAAACCTTGTCGAAGAGCCCGGAGTTCTGCAACTCTACACGACGGCGCAGTGAGCCTACAAAATGTCCTAAGTGAAGGCGGCCCGTAGGACGGTCGCCCGTAAGAATGATTTTTCCCATATCTTTGTATCCTTTATTTCTTTCTATTATTACAATGAAACTGCAAAATTAGTGTAAACAGATCGAAATATCAAATTTATTGGGCGAATCGAGCGTGCCTTGAGGAAAAATGAACTCAGGACATAGTCTTTGCTTCGGGAATTCTCCTTTGTATGGCCCTGTGGCTTGTGCGTGCGGATTTATTTGATGGAAAATTTGTTTTTCTTCATGGCTTTCGTTATATTTGCAAGCAAAAGACTGAAACCATGACAAAAATACATTTGGAATATCCACTCAATGGTAATTCGCGGACTATCGTATGGAACTTTATTGGTACTGTTGGTGGGCTGGAGGCGTGGATGGCCGATAGGATAACCGAAAGTGAAGGCGTGTATACCTTCCAGTGGGGTAAGGATGAGACACGTGAGGCCGAGCTCTTGGGATGTCGCGAGGGAGTGTATATCCGCTTCCATTGGCTCGATGAGGCCCCGAAAACCTATTTCGAACTGCGCATCAACGTAAGCGAACTCACCAAGGCGCATGCGCTGGAGATCACGGAGATCTCTCGCAATGAGGAAGAAGAAGACTTGACGCAGATGTGGGAAAGCCTGATGGAAGAGTTGCGCCGGGTGGCAGGACTGTGAGGGGGAATTTGACAATTGATAATTATCATTGTCTTTATGGAAAACCATGAAGGTACTTACGCTCGTTGCAAAAAGCTCAGGTAAACTTGGCTTTTTACATGCTTATTCGTATCTTTGTGCGCATAATTGAAGTTGATTGTCGTTTTGCGCATCAAGAAACTTGACATATTCGTGCTGAAAAGTTTCGGCTACATGTTTGTCGGAACCTTCTTTATCTGCCTGTTCATCTTTGTCATGCAGCTTCTGTGGCTCTATGTGGATGAACTGGTGGGCAAGGGTATACCGATGGATGTGCTGATGAAGTTTTTCTATTATGCGGCGCTTACCCTCGTGCCCAAATCGCTCCCTTTGGCGGTGCTGCTGGCTGCACTCATAACCTTCGGTAACTTCGGTGAACGCATGGAGCTTACGGCAATGAAAGCTGCTGGAGTTCCCCTGTTGAGGGTGATGCGCCCGCTAATGGCATTCTGCATTGGCTTGGGTATAGTATCCTTTTATTTTCAGAATGTGACTGTCCCTCATGCCAACCTCCAGTTGCAGACATTGCTCATCTCTATGAAGCAGAAGTCGCCCGAGCTGGAGATTCCTGAAGGGGCCTTCTACGATGGGATAGATAACTATAATCTCTATGTGAAGAAAAAGGACAACAATACGGGCATGCTATATGGGGTAGTCATCTACAATATGAGTAACGGCTTTGAGAATGCTACCATATTGAAGGCTGACAGCGGGCGGTTGGAAACCACGGCCGACAAACAGCATTTGAAGTTTATCCTTTATCATGGCGAGCAGTTCGAAAACCTCAAGGACGGACAGATTAACTCGAAGAACATCCCCTATAGACGTGAACAGTTTGGAGAGAAGACCATGCTCATAGAGTTCAGTACTGAGTTTGACATGATGGACGGGAGTTTCCTCAGTGGCAATGCCATGAATAAGAATATGGCTCAGCTGTCTCATGATGTTGATTCCATGTTGTCAGAACAGGACAGCATAGGACGAGTCTACTACGCCCAATTGAAAAGTGGCTCGTATGCTTCGCATAATCTGACCAAGGTTGATACAACCAAGCTCGAAGAACTCATAGAAGATAAAGGTGTGAGCAGCATTGATGTGGACAGCCTTTTCCATTCGTCTACTCATGACCAGCGTAAGAAATGGCTCGAGAACGAAGAGCGTCGCATCAATAATCTCAAAAATGAATTGAAACTGAAAGCGAAAACCGTGTACAATGCCGACAAGAATATACGTCGTCATCAGGTGGAATGGTTCTATAAGATTACGATGTCGCTCTCATGTCTTGTGTTCTTTCTTATCGGTGCCCCGTTGGGTGCCATCATCCGCAAGGGTGGGTTAGGTATGCCGGTAATTGTATCTGTGTTTACGTTTATCGTTTACTATATCCTTGATACGTCAGGTACCAAACTTGCGCGTGAAGGGGAAATTCCTGTATGGTGGGGAGCTTGGATGAGTACCTCAGTATTGGCTCCTTTGGGCGTTTTTCTTACCTATCAGGCCAACAAGGACTCTGGCGTGTTTAATGCCGACCTCTATAAGATGGCCTTCCGTTGGCTGTTTGCCCTGCGTGTCAAGCGTAACAATGTGCTGAAAGAGGTAGTTATTGATGATCCAGACTATCGTATCGTCGGCAATGAACTTGTCGCGTTGACTGTGGCTTGTAAAGAGTATAACCGTGTGAACCTGAAAGGCTTGTTCCCCAATTATGTCGATATGTTTACCGCCACTAACGGGTGTGATAGGGCATTGATTGCCCTCAATGTGCGACTCAACCGTGTCGTGGCGCAGTTGGTCAACAGTCGTAACCAGGAATATATCAACAAAATCAATGCTTACCCCATACTTTCAGTGGGTGCTCATGTGGCGCCCTTCCCACGCAAATGGATGAATGCAACGGTCGGTGCCGTGCTGCCCATAGGATTACTGTTCTATGTGCGTGCAGTCTTCTTCCGTTATCGCCTGAAGGGCGACATGAAGAAAATAGTAAAGGTTAACAAAGAAATACAAGATATCATTCAACTCTATGAAAGAAAAAGCTAACGAAAAGGAATGGCAGCTCAGTTCCATCGAGCAGGCCATTGAGACTTTCCGCCAAGGAGGTATCGTGATAGTGGTAGATGATGAGGACCGAGAGAATGAGGGTGATTTTATCGTCGCTGCCGAGAAGATTACCCCCGACATTGTAAACTTCATGCTGCGCTATGGGCGTGGCGTGCTGTGTGCGCCTATTACGCTATCACGTTGTGAGGAACTCAATCTTGCACCGCAGGTGAACAACAATACCAGTATTCTGGGCACACCGTTCACTGTGACTGTAGACCTTATCGAAGGGTGCTCTACGGGCGTATCTGCGGCCGACCGTGCCGCCACTATTCGTGCTTTGGCTGACCCCACGCGCAAGGCTGAGGATTTTGGTCGTCCAGGCCACATCAATCCGCTCTATGCGCAGGAAAAAGGGGTGCTTCGCCGTGCCGGGCATACCGAAGCGTCTATCGACCTTGCCCGTTTGGCCGGACTCTATCCGGCTGCCGCACTCATCGAGATTATGAATGAGGACGGGACGATGGCCCGTATGCCTCAACTGATGGAAATCTCGCGCAAAATGAACATTCCTTTGATAACCATCCATGACCTTATTGCCTATCGTCTCGAAACCGAATCGATGATAGAACGGGGTGAAGAGGTAGATATGCCCACTGAGTACGGTCACTTCCGTCTTATCCCTTTCCGTCAGGTTTCCAACGGTGCCGAGCACGTAGCGCTAATAAAAGGCGAATGGGAAAACGATGAACCGATTCTTGTGCGTATGCACTCCTCATGCATGACGGGCGATATCTTTGGCTCGTGCCGCTGCGACTGTGGTGAACAGCTGCATAAGGCTATGGAGGAAATTGAAGCGGCCGGAAAGGGCGTGGTGGTATATGTGATGCAGGAGGGACGCGGTATAGGACTGATGAACAAGATTAAAGCTTATAAATTACAGGAAGAAGGACTCGACACGGTAGATGCCAACTTGCACCTTGGCTTTGATGCCGATGAGCGCGACTATGGTGTGGGTGCGCAGATACTGCGTTCGCTCGGCGTACATAAAATGCGGTTGCTTACCAACAATCCTGTAAAACGTATCGGACTTGAGGCGTACGGACTTGAGATTATCGAGAACGTTCCTATTGAGATGGCCCCAAACAAATATAATGAGCGATATCTGCGTACCAAGAAGGAACGGATGGGACATAATTTGCATTTTAGAAATAAGAAATAATCTACTAATACGAGAATCAATGAATACACCAAGCAACCTTATCAACCGACTCTCTCCGTCAGCCACGCTGGCGATGTCGCAACGCAGTGCCGAGCTCAAGGCTCAAGGCGTTGATGTAATTAACCTTAGTGTAGGCGAGCCCGACTTCAACACCCCCGACCACATCAAGGAGGCAGCCAAGCAGGCTATCGACGACAACTTCTCACGTTACTCACCCGTACCGGGCTACCCTGCTTTGCGTCAGGCTATCGTAGACAAGCTGAAGAACGAGAACAACCTGGAGTATACCATCAATCAGATCTCTTGCTCCAACGGTGCCAAGCAGTCGGTATGCAATGTGGTGATGGCGCTCGTCAACGAAGGTGATGAGGTCATCGTGCCCGCTCCCTACTGGGTGAGCTATCCCGAGATGGTGCTCATGGCCAACGGTACTCCTGTCATCGTGGCTGCAGGCATCGAGCAGGACTTCAAGATCACTGCCGAGCAGCTCGAAGCTACCATCACCGACAAGACCAAGGCACTCATTCTCTGCTCGCCCTCTAACCCCACGGGTTCTGTATACAGCCGCGAGGAGTTGGCCGCACTGGCAGCCGTGCTCGAGCGTCACCCACAGGTCTACGTCATTGCCGATGAGATCTACGAGCACATCAACTATGTGGGCCGCCACGAGAGCATCGCCCAGTTTGCAGGCATACGCGACCGCGTAGTCATCATCAACGGTGTGTCAAAGGCTTACGCCATGACAGGTTGGCGCATCGGCTTCATTGCCGGTCCCGAATGGATTGTCAAGGCGTGCAATAAGCTGCAGGGCCAGTACACCAGCGGCCCCTGCTCTGTATCGCAGAAAGCAGCCGAGGCAGCCTACCGTGGCACTCAGGAGCCTGTAGAGGAGATGCGCAAGGCCTTCGAGCGTCGCCGCAACCTCATCGTGCAGCTCGGCCGTGAAATCCCTGGCTTCGAAGTCAACGAGCCTCAGGGAGCCTTCTACCTCTTCCCCAAGTGCAGCGCTTACTTCGGCAAGAAGTTTGGCGACAAGGTCATCGAGACTGCTTCTGACCTCGCCATGTACCTCCTCGAGGAGGGCCACGTAGCCTGCGTGGGCGGCGACTCTTTCGGTTCGCCCGAGTGCATCCGCATGAGCTACGCCACCAGCGATGAGAACATCGTGGAGTCAATGCGCCGCATCAAGGAGGCACTGGCAAAGCTCGTGTAATCCTGCGTGGAGTGTAAAGAAAAAGGAGCCAATCGTTTGGCTCCTTTTTTTCTTTGTGGTAGCTGTCAAGACTGGCTGAGCAACATGAATATCTCGTCCTTCAAAGCATCGGGAAGGGCTACCTCGCGCAGTTCCAGGCTCTTGAGCCAGTCGTCTATCTCCTTGGGGTCCATCGTGTAGAGCACCTCGCGGAACTCCTCCACGGCCTCATCCTCATATTCGTCCGATGGCGTGCCGCGATAGATGTCCAGCTCCTCATCATCGAAATACTCGATGTCGGTGCGCAGGGCACGCTTTATCTTACCCTTCTCACACACCTCGTGCTCGCCGCAGCACTCGTCATCATCGTCGGTGCCCGCTTCGGGCTCGGGTGATGCGACGGTTACTGGTTGTTCCGTTTCTGTAGTGGTGGGTAGGGTGTCGTCACCATTCTTCTTTCTGAAGAATTGTCCTATCAGTGACAGCCCCACCAGTGCTGCCAGGAAAATCGCGCTGTATACTGCTATGTTCATGCTTTGAGTTTTTAAGTTATGAGTTGTGAGTTGTGAGCAATACCTAACTCCTGATTCGCCATAAGTCTTCCCAGAATCCCGGATAAGACTTGGATACCACCTCGGGATTCTCTATCGTCAGCCCCTCGTGGTACAGGGCTGCAGGGGCAAAGGCCATGGCCATACGATGGTCGTCGTAGGTGGCTATCGCGGGGGGCGATGTCGGTTCGGTGCGTTCTCCATCCCATACGAGCTGCTTGTCACCTTCGGCGCGGAGCACGTAGCCCAGTTTGCGTAGCTCGGCAATGAGTGCAGCCACGCGGTCGGTTTCCTTGATGCGCAGGCTGTGTATGCCGTCGAATGTGAAGGGCACGCCCAGCAGACAGCAGGTCACGGCCAACGTCTGTGCTATGTCGGGACAGTGGGTGAAGTCGAGAACCTCTCTCTTATTCTCCCAAGGGGGGACGACTTCGACTTCGCGATTCGCAAGTCCTCCCCTTGGGGAGGATTTAGGTGGGGCCGTCAACCTTGCCCCCTCTACGGTGTACTCCGTCGCCACTCCCAGTGGTTCAAACATCTCTGCCACCACGCGGTCGCCCTGCTTACTGCTGGCGGTGAGACCGTTCAGCAGTATCTCCACTTCGTGTCCGCAGTGTGCCGCTACGGCAGCCAGTTCATACCAGTACGATGCACCGCTCCAGTCGCCCTCCACGGTGAGGGGGCGGTCCTCATATCCTCCCGGTGCGATGTATATCGTCTGCCCGTCGCGCCACTCGGCCGTAGCACCATAGTGGCGCATCAGGTCCAGTGTCAGTTCTATATAGGTACGCGAGGCTATGGTTCCTTTGAGGTGCAGTGTCAGTCCCTCATGCAGACATGGCCCTATCATCAGTAGGGCCGAGATGTACTGCGAGCTGATGCCCGCCTCTATCTCCACCTCTCCGCCACGGAGACTCTTGCCCTTGATGCACAGTGGAGGGTATCCCTCGTTGTTCACATAGCTGATGTCAGCTCCCAGTGAGCGCAACGCCTCCACCAGTATTCCTATAGGTCGCTGTTGCATCCGCTTGCTTCCCGTCAGCACCGTTTCGCCCGGTGTGATGGCCAGGTAAGCCGTGAGGAAACGCATAGCGGTACCAGTTGCCCCGATGTCGATGAGTGCTGCTCCGGCGTGCTTGGCAGCGATGCCCTGTTGCATATGTTCCGTGTCGTCGCATACGGCAAGGCGTCCTATGGTGTAGCGTTGCTCGGGGCACAGCGCCTGTATCAGCAACGCGCGGTTACTGATGCTTTTCGAGGTCGGAGGTGTCACGTCCGCCACTATCCTTTTCGGTGCTTTCAATGACAATTGCATCTGCTCGGCTCCACTTATTTCCGACAAAAGTAGCAATTTTATACTCAAAATGCGAAAAAAACTTGAAAAAAGTTGCGTAGGTAAATAAAAAGCCCTACTTTTGCACCGCAATTGAGCAGCGGGGTGTAGCTCAGCCCGGTTAGAGTACGCGTCTGGGGGGCGTGTGGTCGCTGGTTCGAATCCAGTCACCCCGACTGAGAGAAAGCATTGATAATCACAAGATTATCGATGCTTTTTTCTTTTTTGTGCATGCCATCAGAAATGCTCGGTTGACGTGCTGGTTTACTCGAAAAGTAAACCGTGAAGTAAACCAAAAAACGATGAATGCGTCAATTTCTGTGGTGTGCTACAAGAGCAAAACACTACAAACGTTTCCATTAATGCTGAGAGTAGCTAAAGATGGAAAGCGAACAATGAAGAGTTTAGGTGTTCTGTGAATCCTGTCTATTGGGACTTCGCAGAAACGAACCGAAGCTGTTGTGAGGTCTTGTAAACTGCGTATTGCGGAATAACCTTTTTATCGTATGAGATTATTTTGGAGTCTTAGGGTGGAGAAAAGAATTTATTTTTGTATCTTCGCACACGGTTATTCAGAAGTGATTGTATAGCATGTAGGATATGGAGTTTCTTAATCGTGTATTTCGTGGCGACAAGGTCGTTTGGGTCGTATTCATGATTCTTCTGCTCATCTCTGTGGTAGAAGTGTTCAGTGCAGCCAGTACGTTGACCTATATTGGTGACCGCAGTTATTGGTGGGCTATCCGTGATCACAGTATCAATTTGTTATTAGGCTTCTTGGTCGTCTATTTGGCTCATCTTGTGCCCTACCGTTTCTATAAGGCTGTACCGGTGGTGCTGGTTCCTCTGTCTGTGGGGATGCTTATATGGGTGTTGTTCAAGGGGGCAGCGGTCAATGCTGCCAATCGTTGGATTGATCTCGGTTTTGTCTCCATTCAGCCTTCCGAGCTTGCCAAGGTGGGTGTTGTCATGGGTACGGCACTGATTCTTTCTCGTACGCAGACAGAGAACGGGGCAAATCCGAACGCGATGAAGTGGATCCTGTGGGTGACAGGCATCGTGTGCGTATTCATTGTAACGGAGAATCTCTCCACTGCTCTGCTACTTTTTGGCGTGGTGTTCTTGATGATGTATGTGGGGCGTGTGTCCCTGAAGCAGTTGGGCAAACTTGTGGGCGCACTGGTTGTTGTGGGAATCCTGTTTGGTTCGTTGCTCTTGCTGCCTTATAAAACGTTGGACAGCTTGCCCGGACTCAATCGTCTTACTACTTGGAAAGCGCGTTTTGAGCGCTTTTTCGAGCCTGCTGATCATGTGCCTGCGGCTCAGTTCAAGATTTCTAATGAGAATTATCAGGAGACACATGCCACGATGGCTATTGCTTCGAGTAATATTATCGGACGAGGTCCTGGAAACTCTGTGGAACGTGACTACTTGCCTCAGGCCTATTCCGACTTCATTTTCGCCATTATTATAGAGGAACTGGGTTTGGTCGGGGGTGCTTTCGTTGTGTTGCTTTATATCATCTTGCTCGTGAGGGCGGCCAAGATAGCGCAGCGTTGTCATAGTTATTTCCCGGCCTTCCTCGTCATGGGGTGTGCGCTGATGCTTGTGGCTCAGGCTATGCTCAATATGATGGTGGCCGTGGGACTCTTTCCTGTTACGGGACAGCCCTTGCCGCTCATCAGTCGTGGGGGCACATCGACCATCATTAACTGTTGCTACATTGGCATGATGCTCAGTGTGAGTTACTACACAGAAAAGATGGAACGCGATGCCAGCCTTGCTGAGGTGCAGGAGGCCGAGAAGGACATTCCTGAGATATTGCGTGAAGGGCAGTAAAGACTATAAATATTGTATATATGGACAATATCAGACTAATCGTGAGTGGTGGCGGTACGGGCGGACATATTTTTCCGGCCCTATCGATAGCCAATGCCGTAAAGGCTAAGTGTCCCGATGCCGAGATTCTTTTCGTGGGTGCCGAGAACCGTATGGAGATGCAGCGTGTGCCTGCAGCGGGTTACCGTATCATCGGTCTGCCCGTGAGTGGGTTTGATCGCAAGAACGTGTTTCGTAATATTGTTGTGCTATGGCGTCTGATGAAGAGTCGCCGCAAGGCACGCCGCATTATCCGCGATTTTCGTCCCCATGTGGCAGTTGGCGTGGGAGGGTATGCCAGTGGTCCGACCTTGAAGGAGGCTGGTGCTATGGGGGTCCCGACGTTGTTGCAGGAGCAGAACTCTTATGCAGGGGTTACCAACAAATTGTTGGCCAAGCGGGCAGCTTGCATCTGTGTGGCTTACGAGGGTATGGAGCGTTTCTTCCCTAAGGAGAAGATAATGATTACGGGTAATCCCGTGAGACAGAATCTGCTTGATGTCGCTTTGACTCATGATGAAGCCGTACGTACCTTTGGCCTCGATCCGACGAAGAGAACCATCCTTGTCGTGGGTGGCAGTCTCGGTGCGCGTACTCTTAACGAAAGTATGCTCGGTGCTTGGGATACGCTTGGAACGACTGACGTGCAGTTTATTTGGCAAACAGGAAAGTATTATAGCGAGCAAATCACCGCATTGTTGCGTGGTCGTGAATTGCCTAATGTGCACGTATGTGACTTCATTAGTAACATGGATGCTGCTTATGCTGCTGCAGATCTCGTGGTTTCGCGTGCAGGGGCTGGTAGTATCTCGGAGTTCTCCCTGTTGGGTAAGGCTGTAATTCTTGTTCCTTCGCCCAATGTGTCGGAAGATCATCAGACAAAGAATGCGCTGGCTCTTGTCGATAAGGATGCCGCGATTTATGTAAGGGATAGCGATGCCGTGTCTGAACTTGTGCCGCTCGCCCTCAGTACGGTGAATGATGGGGAGCGTCTTGCGGTGTTGCGTGCAAACATTCTCACACTTGCTCATCCTCATTCGGCCGAGGTGATTGCCGACAAAGTGATTGCATTGGCGCAGAGGCAAATGGAGAAGGGCTAATTCTGGTTCCTGTTATGCTGAAGGGAAAGGCAAATATTCAAATAAATTTGGCATTTCTCTCGGTTTGCACTAATTTTGCACTTTCAAATACATAACGTTGAAAGAAATGAACGTATTGGAACTTAGTGAACAAGAGATTATCAGACGAAACAGTCTGAACGAATTGCGTGCCATGGGCATCGAGCCCTATCCTGCCGCAGAGTATGTGACCAACGCTTTTTCTACCGATATAAAAGAGGAGTTCAAGGACGAGGACGAGCCTCGCAAGGTATCTATCGCAGGCCGTCTGATGAGCCGCCGAGTGATGGGTAAGGCTTCGTTCGTGGAGTTGCAGGACTCTAAGGGCCGCATCCAGGTGTATATCACCCGCGATGACATCTGTCCCGAGGAGAACAAGGATA
>JAFQLT010000107.1 GCA_017396545.1 Bacteroidaceae bacterium
AGGCATGAAATCGGTGCCGGGAACTGCATCTTTGGCGGCACATACTGTAGCCAGCAACATGGTGTTGCCCATGCGCAGCATCACTGAGCCGTCGGCCTGCTTGGCCAATTTCCCGGTTTCCAGCGTGATGACTCTTCCGTCGGGGAGAGTCACTGATTTTGTAATCGGATTCATCTTAACTTATTTATATATATTACGTCTAAATTGATATATTCATCCAAAATTCGGGCAAAGATAGTGCAAGCCGAACGAAATACCAAATTTCAACGAGCGAAAACAGAGAAATACTTGTATTTTCTATGTTGAACGAGGCAGAAATTCAACAAAGTTAAATTTATTTGGATATTTCTGCCGATGAGGGATGAGCATCAATTGCGATGACTGTCGGTTTATCGGCACAAAGGGGTGCGGAAAGTCGCTATCAGCCAAATTCCTGTTTGTGAAGCAAGCTGGAGGCGTTGAAAAGTTTGGCATTAAAGCACTGAATTTGCGAAAATGTTATCGCGAATTCAGCATTTTTAGTTAGTTTTGCATATAAAACTGTATGGAAAGATGAAAAAGTTATCGAATCTCCTCGTTTCTATAGCCTTGTTTGCTATGGTAAATTGTACGCAAACTCCACAAGCAACAATTGAGGGTTGTATTACTGAGGCTAATGACAAAATGCTTTATCTTGATTATATTGGGGTAGGGTATACCACCGTGACCGACTCAGCCCGTTTGGACGAGGAGGGCAGATTCCGTTTCCGCGTGCCTCAGCCCGAGTGTTTCGATTTCTACCGCCTGCGCATCGGCAAGGAGATAGTATATGTATCTGTGGACTCTACCGAGACATTGAAGGTGTCGGCAGCCCTTCCCACCATGAGCGTGGCCTATGGCATCGAGGGCTCTGACGACAACCTTATGCTCAAGCAGCTTGTACTCAAGCAAGGTGAGCTGCAGCATGCAGTGCAGCATCTGGTGCGTACTTCCGGTCCTGATATCCGCCTTACCCAATCACATATCGATACTTTGGTGCAACGCTACAAGAAGGAGGTGCGCATGGAGTATATCTTTCCCGACCCCGGAAAGCCATACGCCTACTTCTCCCTGTTCCAACGTTTGGGCGGACAGTACATCTTTGATCCTCTCGGCACACGCGATGACATACGCTGCTTTGCTGCCGTGGCCACTAACCTCGACCTGTTCTGTCCTGAGGCTGTGCGTACCAAGAATCTTAAGAGCATTACCCTCAAGGGAATGCGCAACACTCGTCCTCCTCAGTCCATAGACTATAGTGCTCTGGAGGGGAAGATTACCGAGGCCTCTATCATCGACATCGCCTTGCCCGACATTGATGGTGTCACGCGCCGGCTCACCGATTTGAAGGGTAGGGTGGTGATGCTCGACTTCAATGTATACGGGCATCCACAGTCGGCTGCGCGCATACTTGTGCTTCGTGAGTTGTACGGCAAGTATGCCGCTCAAGGGTTTGAAATATACCAAGTGTCGCTCGACGAGAACGAACATTTCTGGAAGACTGCCGTTGAGAATATACCCTGGGTGTGCGTGCGCAGCGATGAGGCTCCTTATTCCAAGGAGGCCAATCTGTATGGCGTGCGTGAACTGCCTACCTACTTTCTCATCAGCCGTGCCGGTGAGGTAGTAATGCGCGATACGATGGTCGAGAACATTGAAGAAGAACTACAGCGGTTGCTCGCTGAGTGAATGGATGTTTTGTCATTCTAAGTATGCTCTAAATTCTAAACACTAAGCAAAGTCATTATGGGAAAAGCCAAGAAAAACCAACAGCGCATGACCAAGCGCATGATGTTCGATGCACTCATCGACCTCTTCCAAGAGAACAGTGACCGTGCGCTCACCTACAGCCGTATCTGGAAGGAACTGCACCTTACAACCCATCCGCAGAAGATGCTCTGTGGCGATATTATCGGTGACATGCTCATCGATGGCAGCATCGTGGAGACCAAGAACGGACACTTCCGCCTCGTGTTCCAGAAGCGTGAACTTATCGGCACCATCCAACGCACCGGCAGTGGCCGTATCCTCTTTGCCCCCGAGGAAGACGAGGAGTCGGTACATATCGCCGAACGCCACTCGATGCATGCGCTGCATGGCGACCGTGTACGTGTGAGTCTCTTTGCCCGCCGCCGTGGGCGCAGCATGCCCGAAGGCGAAGTGGTGGAGATTCTCGAGCGGGCCAACGACACCTTTGTGGGTATCCTCAAGGTGGAGCGTAATTATGCCTTCCTGCTTACCGAGAGCCGTACGTTCGACAATGACATCTTCATCCCCCGCGACAAGCTCAAGGGCGGCAAGACGGGCGACAAGGCTGTAGTGAAGATTGTGGAATGGCCTGAGACCGCCCGTAACCCCATAGGACACGTAGTGGACATCCTCGGAAAAGCCGGTAACAATGATGTAGAGATGCACGCCATCCTTGCCGAATTTGGTCTGCCCTACAAATACCCCATTGCCGTGGAGAATGCGGCCAACCATATCAGCGACGCCATCCCTGCCGACGAGATAGCTCATCGCCTCGATATGCGCGATGTGCTCACCTGCACCATCGACCCCCATGATGCCAAGGACTTCGACGATGCTCTCTCCATCCGTCCCCTCGGAAAGAACCTTTGGGAGGTGGGCGTACACATTGCCGATGTCACGCATTACGTGGGCGAGAATGGCATCATCGACAAGGAGGCACAGCACCGTGCCACATCGGTCTACCTTGTCGACCGCACCATTCCCATGCTGCCCGAACGCCTGTGCAACAACATCTGTTCGCTGCGCCCCAATGAGGACAAGCTCACCTACTCGGTCATTTTCCACATTGACGACAAGGCACGCGTAAAATATCATCAGATAGCCCATACCATAATCAATAGCAACCGTAGATATACATACGAGGAGGTGCAGGCCATCATCGAGCGCCAACAGCGCGGCACCAAAGAGGTCTTGCCGGGCGATGAATATGCCAACGAACTGATGGTTCTGAATGGGTTTGCCCAGCAGATGCGGGCCGCACGCTTTGCGGGCGGAGCCATCAACTTCGACCGCGTGGAGGTGCGCTTCGACATCGACGAGAAGGGACACCCCGTGAGCGTACATCTCAAGGAATCGAAGGAGGCTCACCAGCTCATCGAGGAGTTTATGCTGCTGGCCAATCGCACCGTGGCCGAGACCATCGGCAAGGTACCTGTGAAGAAAGCTAAGGTATTCCCCTACCGCATACACGATGTGCCCGATGCCGAGAAACTCGACAACCTCGCACGCCTCGCCCTGCCCTTCGGGCATAAGGTGCGCACCACGGGCGACAAGGTAGACATAGCCAAGTCATTCAACAAGCTGCTGGCCGATGTCAAGGGCAAGCGTGAGCAGCACCTCATCGAGACTGTCTCGCTGCGTGCCATGCAGAAGGCCCGCTACAGCACCGACAACATCGGGCACTACGGCCTGGCGATGGACTACTACACCCACTTCACCTCGCCCATACGCCGCTACCCCGACATGATGGTACACCGTCTCCTCTCGCGCTACCTCGACGGTGGTCGCTCAGGCACCAAGAGCAAGTATGAGTCTCTGTGCGAACACTCCTCACAGATGGAGCAGCTCGCCGCCTCGGCCGAGCGTGCCAGCATCAAGTACAAGCAGGTTGAGTACATGGCCGACCGTATGGGCATCGCCTACGACGCCATCATCAGCGGTGTCACCGAGTGGGGACTCTATGCCGAGATTATCGAGAACAAGTGTGAGGGCCTCATCCCCATGCGCGACCTCGACGACGACTACTATGAGTACGACGAGCGCAACTACTGCCTCGTAGGTCGCCGCACCCATAAGCGCTACGCCTTGGGCGACACCGTCAAAGTAGAGGTGGCGCGGTGCAATCTTGAGAAAAAGCAACTCGACTTTGCTCTCGTAGTATAAAAACCTTACAACCTTAGTGGAAACTATAAATCCATAGAAGATCTTCGAAGTACGTCTGCGCCTATTCTTCGAAAATCTTCTATGGATTTGTATGCTATAGGGAACTGTTCTCTGTATGTTAAACTGTTCCTATGGCGAAACTTGAGCCTAATCTTATTGGTCAAAGACGCTCATGTTAGAAGTGGCGGAGATTATGCCCTTCACATCAAGAGCTATGCGGTCTTATTGTATCATTACTTTTTTCCCATCGACAATATAGATACCTTTGTCTAAAGTCTCAGTATTGATAATGCGGTCACCGTGGAGGTTGTATATGGAGGATTCCCCTTCGCTGGTATATGTCGTAGGTATGATTTCGGTTTCTATGTCGATGATGTTAAAGAATTTGCTCCAGTCATTAGCTACCTTATAAGATTCTAACGAAGCCATAGGCACGTGCAACTGGGCTGTTTCATAAACAATGCTTGGAAATATCGTATTCTCAACTTTTGGGGGGACAGTTGCATGACAAACAATCTTAGATAATTTACCACAACCCATAAAAGCATCACTCCCTATTTCTGTAAGGTTTTCTTGCATTACGACAGATTGGAGTCCGCTACAATTATAAAATACATCACTACCTATTTTTGACACACTCTTAGGAATAATGATGGAACCAAGTTTCCAACATACAGCAAAGGTATAGTATTTTATCTCGGTCACTCCTTCTGGAATATTGATGGATGATAGCATACGGCAGCCGGCAAAGGCTGATTCTCCTATAGAATGTACACTTTCGGGGATGATGATCGAGTCAATGCGCATACAATCACAAAATGCATAATCCCCGATATGGGTCAATCCCTCGGGAAGTTTGACATATGGCAATGATTCGCAATACTCAAAAGTACGAGCCTTGACTTCTTTAATTCTCGAGGGGATATTGACAGAAGACAGTTTCGGGCAACGACTAAATGCGCTTACCCCGAGATCCGTGATAGTTTCGGGTAAACTAATAGAAGTGAGGATATTGCACTCGCTAAAAGAAGAATTACCTACCCTACTTACTCCTTTTGATATGACAACAGACCTTATACTGTCGCAGTTGTAGAAAGCATAATCTTCAACAGCCATAATTGTACTAGGGACATTCAATTCGGTTATTAACTGCCCTTCTATATACATCCCTCCTCCTTTTTTACAAAGAGGATTAGAACCTTCATTCACGAATTTTATATTACACCAAGCTCCTAAATCTTTTATATACACAGAAGAGAGACTGCTACATTCCCCAAAGGCATTACCTCCAATACTCGTGACACTTCGTGGAATCTCTATGGAAGTAAGGCTACCGCATCCCCAAAAAGTACAGCCTCCAATACTCGTCACGCCCTCGGGAATGGTGATTTCACGTAAACTGTTGCAATTCCAGAAAGCGTTATCATCAATGCTTGTAATACTCTGCGGCAGAATGAGTGTAAGAAGAGGAAGTTGCTGCAAACCATATTGGGGGAACACATTATCCTCGGTATGTTGCCATTTATTGTGCTCATAGGCGTTGTATACTATGGAGGCATTGTTTAAGTTGAGATGACGGAGTAAAGGCATTTTTTTGAGAAAAACTTCAAAGTCATAACTATTGATGGTACCACTGACGGTAAGGTCTGTAACAAATTTAAGGTTATCTTCTCCAATAGCCATGCTAAGTGCCGAACCATTATCTAAGGCCGTGAGTGTAACCTCTCTTATTCGTATATTCTCATCGTCAACAGTGAATAGGGATTCCAAATCAGGCCACGCGGCATTATAAGCATCATAAGCTTCAGCTGGTACTACTATTACTGAAGGAGAGTAGGCAATGCTCGAAGAGGTTAATGTAGGGGGAGTGGTGGAAATGAATATAATCTCCGTTATGCCATAGAATGCTCCCCTTCCGATACTTGTTACACTTTTGGGTATAGTGATGGAAACGAGGTCCTCACAATTGTTAAAAGCTTGCACTCCAATGCTGCCTACGCCTTCAGTGATAATAGCACTCGTAAGTCCGTGGCAATATTCAAAAGCACCGTCTCCGACATCTAATACGCTCTTAGGGATAGTGATGGAGGTAAGACTACTGCAACCAGAGAAAGCAGACTTCCCAATACTTATAATACTTTCGGGTATGGAAATGGAAGTAAGACCGCAGCAACCGCTAAATGCGCCCTCTCCTATAGTCGTTACGCTTTCAGGTATGGTGATAGATGCAAGGCTACTGCATAGATGAAAAGCGTAGTATCCTATACCTGTAACTTTATAAACCTTGCCTTCGTATGTCACATCAGAAGGAATCTCCATACTAACAACATCTTTATAATGAATGTTATGCCAATAGAAATCCCCTTCATGTGTCACTTCTACCGTTTGATCCGAATTGGGAATAATGTTATAATATATACCTCCTACTTCAAAGTCGTGGGCACTCACTGTCATGCCACATAGTAGCATTGCAGCCAATATCAAGATTTGCTTCATATTCCTTATCTTTTCCATACTGTATAGTTGTTGATTGATTTGAATAGAGGAACTACAAGGCTCCTGCTTCTGACATCATGAGAACGCAAAATCTGCGACAAGTACAGCAAACAGTCCTATGCCATTGAACACGTTTCCTACCATGTCTTTCATTGTTGTTCCCGACTTGGTCGTCTGATTCATACCTTCAGGTACCTTCTTAAGTGCTTTGTCTATTTCTATCGTTGTCACATAAAACTGACATGTACTAAATAAGTTGACACAACAAGAAAAGTTATGTCAACTTATTTAGTACATGTCAATTACTCCTCACCCATGAACATGGGATCCCAGCAGGGTAGCATGATGGGCTTCTGCTTGGCAGCCTTCAGCACCTCGGGAGTGGCGTACTTCTTGTTCACCACGAGGCGGAACATATACTCGTTGAACCACTCGTCAGTCATGATGAGGTGTCCGTTGTGTCCATTTGAAGCACCCCAGCTGTTCTCCACCTTCCACATGGTAGGCTTACCCTCAGCGTCCACATCGACAGCCATCATGGTCATGGCGTGTGATGAACCGCTGTCGAAGACGCGGATGCGCTGTGCCTTATCCATACCGAACTTGATGCCGAGGAGCGACTCGTAGTCGTAGTTGTCCATGTCGAGCAAACCGCGCTTGCTGTCGAGTTCCTTGGCCACATCGCATGAGAAGTACATCATTGTGGAGTCCTTGATGGAGGCGATGGCCATCTGCTTGATTTCGTCGAGGGGAAGGTTCAGGTAGAGCCAGTTGTGCCCGTCATAGGTGTGGCGGTCATACTGTATCTCGTAGGTCTTCCAGTACTCGCGTGTGGGGTCGTTCATGAGCATGATGTAGTCGTTCTGGAAATCCTCGCCCACAAACTCGGCGTAGAACGACTGTGGGGTATACTCCTTAGGCTCCCACATGTACTTGCCCTGTGCATCCTTGGGCGCCCACTTGAAAGTAGTCACAGGTTCGCCAAGGCCGAGCACGAGGATACGGTACACCTCGCTCAGCATGTCGCTCTTCAAGGCTTCGAGTTCCTTCTTCTTGGCGCCGGCTGCTATCTTGTCGCGCAGGATGAGTCCGTCCTCACGCAGCTTGCGGGCAATAAGTCCAGTGAAGCGGCTGGTGTTGTTGCTGGCATAGGTCTCGGGCATCACACCAGCGGGCACGATACCATACTTGGCCACGAGGTCGGCCACACCGGTGAAGGTGCCACCGTCGCTCAGGGGATGCTTGAAGAGCCACTCCACGGTCTTGTCGTCCATAGGCTTGTCGCCCGTATCAATGATAGCTTGCAGGAAGAGGTTCGACTTCTCCAGCTGGTCGTAAAAGAAGTTGTACACGTGCGAGAAGGTGAGACTGGGCAGGTTGTGCTCGTTGATGACCTTGCTGCGCATCACGTTAAGACCGGTGAAGAGCCAGCAGCGCCCCGACGACTTTTGGTCGGTGATACCCCGTGAGGGCACGCTGTAGGCGAAGTAGGTGTCCATCTCCGTCTGGTTGGTCTGGTTCACGGCGAGGTTGCGCACGTCGTTGGCTGCCATGGCATTGTGTATGGCGCGGTCGGTAGCGGTGAGCGCATTGTCATTCTTGAACTTCTCCAGCATCTGCGGAGTGATGCTCTGTGCTGCAGTACCGAGGCTCATGGCCGCGAGAGCTGCAATAAGTAGTGTTTTTTTCATAATCTGTGTTTCTTGATGCTTGTTGCGAACATTGCTTGTGACAATCCTGTCATTTTGTTCGCAACAAAGATACCGAGAAAATCCAAAATGCACAATAAGGTGTGTCATTATTTTGATAAATTGCACGAAGCGCTTTGCCATTTTCTTCTATCCTTGCCCGTTTGGCCGTGCAATCAAACAGTAAAAGTGGACGCTATCTGATAAAGTGCAGTGCCCTGCCTCATGAGGCAGGGCACCACTACTCTTATACCATACTAATTCACTACTTTTCTTCCGTTAATGATGTAGATGCCACCCTTCAGGTTATCGGTATTGGTGATGCGGCGACCGTTGAGGTCGTAGACGTCAGCTTCTGAATCTCCATGCTTAAGTTCCGGGGTCTCAATCTGTGTATCCATATCCATACCGATGAAGTTGGTGAAGTGCTTCCATGCCTCGGCTGCTTGGTAATCGGTGACAGAGGTCATGGGTACGTATACGGGGATGGAGGTATCAACGCTACGGAATGTGGTACTACTTATTGAGGGGGGAGCTACTGCTTTGCAAGTGATGGATGTAAGGTTTTTGCAACCTTCGAATGCAGAGTTCCCAATGCTAGTCACACTTTTCGGTAGTGTGATGGAGGTCAGACTGGTACACTCAACGAAAGTAGCATACCCAATGCTTGTTATACTTTCAGGAATGTTAATTGAGGCAAGACTACCGCAACCACCGAAGGCGCCCTCTCCAATATAAGTTATACTGTTCGGTATAGTGATGGAGGCGAGCCTATCGCAAGCCAAGAAAGCATAGTCCCCGATGCTCGTCACGCCTTCCTCGATAGTCACTTTTGTAAATTTGCCGCTCCAGAACGCTCCTCCATAATCTGTTGCTGATGGGATGTTACAGTTAACGAAAAGTTCACCCGTACAACTTGCAAAAGCAAACATTCCTATACTCGTCACAGTCTCGGGTATAGTCGTTGTGGTAAGGCTGCTGCAACCGCAGAAAGCAAACGCACCAATACTTGCCACACTTCCAGGGATACTGATGGCGGCGAGGCTACTACAATTATAGAAAGCTGCGCCGTCTATGATAGTTACACTTTCAGGGATGTTGACACCGGAAAGGCTGCTGCAACCGAAGAAAGCCCCCGCGCCAATACTTGTCACACTATATACAGTGTCATTATAAGTGGTTGTAGACGGAATTGTTACCACCCCACTGTACTCTTCAGGATATTCGAGAGGGACATCCCCTTTGCACGTCACCTCGACCGTAAGATTCTCCTTATCGACAATCCTGTAATAAATTCCATCCACCTCAAAGTCGTGGCAAATCCCATCCTCCTCAAACACTACGTTAGGAACGTCTACACTTACATCTGCACTTGCCAACAAGGGCATTAGTATTGCAAAGCACAATAGGAACAGGTGCTTCGCTTGTTTTCTGTTTCTTTTCATCTTGATTCTAATTTATGTTACATAATATATATCCATCTCGTTTGGCATACCCCTGCGCCATAAAAGAAAGCGCAGACTTACTGCCATATTCCACTCAGGCTCACCACAAGCCCCTAAGTACTATGGGGAAGTCTACGCTAAAGCGTAACTTCACCGTACTTAGGTTGTTCATGCTCGTCTTCTTCTTTCGAGGTGGTGATTCGAGTGGAAAATGAGCAATCAAAATGTCGTATGCCCGAAAGCACAAGTACAAAAGTAGTAAATAATTAGGAATATCCGTGCAAACGGGCAAAATAAATGCAATTTATGGTAATTTTGCAGTAAACGATAACCGTTGCCGAGCCTAAGAGACCTTTCGTCGGAATTGGAGTCCGATATCTCGGCATCATAATAACACAACAATCAAAAGGCTCCAATAAAAATATCAGACAAAGAGATTCTTTCAAACGGAAGGCTCTAGCAGTTTTATTGCAAGGCTCTGTTAGAATTGCCGGAGCCTTTCTTTGTCACGGTATATGCATATATCTTCGGCATTGCATCTATGTAGTAGAATTAGTATATGTATACAACTTTAGAACTATATAGGAATTTTTCATTTACCCCTTGGCAGGAATCCTGATTGACAATGGATGATTGAGGGATGACGGCTGTCAATCAGCAGCTTATAGTATTGTATGTGTACGGCAATCCACTGCCAGAGCCTAGCATTAGCCCTTGGCAAACTGGGTATACCCCTTTGGCAGAGGTGTTGGGAATTGACCATTATGATGTTGAAGCCGCACATTCCCTTGCCAAGGGTATGATGAAGTGGCTGGAAAGCATATAATGATTTGAAAAAACAATATATTGAGCCCATTATTTGCCTGCCAATGCCAGGGGACAAATGCAAATCATTATATCGCGTATGGGACGATAAGGAATGTCGAAGGATTAACTCTTCCCTCAAATAATTCCTTGATTGGCCAGTTCCTCTGCCACAAGTTCCAGCTCGGCATACCAGTCCTCGCCGAAGCGACGGATGAGGGGTTTCTTAAGGAACTTATAGAGCGGGAGATTCTCCTTCTGACCTTTAAGGACAGCCACCTTGCACACATCCCAACGGTCGTAGTTGAGGGCGCGGTAGGGACCATACTCGCCTACACGGATGGGATAGAGGTGGCACGATACGGGTTTGTAGAAGGGTACGCGCCCTTGGCGGTAGGCCCGCTCGATGGCACAGTAGCAGCAGCCACGCTCGTCGTAGCAGGTAAACACGCAGTCCTTGCCATTCACGATAGAGGTGACGAGTTCGCCACTGGGGTCATAGTACGAGATACCCTGGCGGTTAATCACTTCGCGTGCCTCGGGCAGCAGCTCGTCCCATATCTCGGGCAGCAGCGCCTCCACCTCTTTCACCTCGTCGGGCGTGATGGGAG
>JAFQLT010000108.1 GCA_017396545.1 Bacteroidaceae bacterium
GCATCAGCGGTTATGTACTTGGCGTGAACCCCTTCAACCAGCCCGGTGTAGAGGACTACAAGCGCAACATGTTTGCCCTCCTCGGCAAGCCCGGCTACGAAGAGGAGTCAAAGGCTATTCAGGCACGCTTGGGGTAACATCATAGAATACCTTATAGCATTTATAGAGCCTCTATGAATCTCTATGAATCTATAGGAATTTATAGAATATATAGGCTGCATGCAACAAGAATTAAAAAATAAGACGGAGGCGCACGGCAATGACAGCTTGCGCCTTCGTGCCGTTCTCTTCGATATGGATGGCGTGCTCTATAACTCCATGCCCTCGCATGCCAAGGCTTGGCACCGTGCCATGGCAGAGTTTGGCTACGACCTTCCCGAAGAGGAGGTCTACATGCACGAAGGGCGTACTGGTTCCTCCACCATCAACCTTGTGAGCCAACGGCAGTATGGCGTGGATGAGACCGAAGAGCGTATCGAGGAGATCTACAAGGTCAAGTCCGACTACTTTAACGAGTATCCGCCTGCGGAGCCTATGCCCGGTGCACTCTCCCTGCTACGTCAACTCAAGGCGCGGGGCCTCAAGATACTTATCGTGACGGGGTCGGGGCAACATTCCTTGCTCGACCGATTGAATGATCATTTCCCTGGCATCTTCAGCCGTGAACTGATGGTCACCGCCTTCGATGTGAAGCATGGCAAACCTGATCCGGAGCCCTACCTCATGGGTCTGCAGAAGGGTGGTCTCCGTGCCGAGGAGTGTGTCGTGGTAGAGAATGCCCCGCTCGGTGTGCGTGCGGCCAAGGCAGCCGGTATCTTCACCATAGCCGTCAATACAGGTCCCTTGCCCGACAGTGCCCTTACCGATGAGGGTGCCGATCTCCTGTTTCCCTCCATGCAGGCTCTTTCTGATGCGTGGGCAGGACTCGCTGCTACATGGATGAGGTGATAGGTGTGAGATAAGGTCACGCCGATAAGAACAGTCAGCGCATAGTGAGATGTCTCGCTATGCGCTGATTGTTCTTGTGGATGTGGGGCTATCGGTAATGGTATGGGTGTGCCGTATGGTTGTGTCGGTCACTTTCTCGGGTCGGTGCCCCACATCATCTTCTGCTGCAGGGTGCGGAAGAATGTGTTGCCCTCTTGCTTTACTACGCGGATGGAGTGGGGTGCGCGGCGTAGGGTGAGGGTCGTGTGCTCGGGGTAGCTTTGGCTGATACCGTCGACTGCCACGAGAAAACTTCCGCTACGACTCTCTATGCAGAGTTCGATGGCTTTATTGTCGGCGATGACTACGGGGCGCACGTTTAGGCTGTGGGGAGCAACGGCCGTGAGTACGAATACGTCTGACTGTGGATAGATGATGGGGCCGCCGGCACTGAGTGAGTAAGCGGTAGAGCCTGTAGGTGTAGCGATGATGAGGCCGTTGCCCATGTAGGTGGCCAAGTGTTCGCCGCCTACGCTTGTATGCACGGCAATCATCGACGAGCTGTCGTGTTTCGATACGGTGACTTCGTTGAGTGCGTAGCTCGTGTACTCGGGGTCGTTGTCTATGGTGAGTTCGAGCAGGCTTCGTTCGCGTACGGTGTAGTGCCCTGCATGGAGCTGGGCAAAGAATTTTTCCATTTCGTCGGCTGAGACGTCGGCAAGGAATCCCAAGCGTCCTATATTGATGCCTACGATGGGGATTCCTGAGGCGCCGATGTAGCGTGCAGCCTTGAGGAAGGTGCCGTCGCCGCCTAAGCTGATGGCCATGTCGATGTGCAGTGAGGCAAGGTCGTCGATGATGCCGGCAGGATTGAAGGCGAAGGGTTGTGCTTCGCGAAGGAAGCGGTAGAAGTCTGGGTCTACATAGATCTCGTCGCCATAGCTGGCGAGGATGGAGAGCAACTGTTCGGCATGTACCGACTTGCAGGTCTCATAGGTATTTCCGAAGAGGGCGAATCGCATTGTGGTTACTGTTTGCGGTTAAGGGAGACGTTTGTCAATCTACATTGTTCTCAACAGTGAAAAACTGCTAATGATTTGGACATAAAGTTAATCTCGCAGGACGAATAGTAAAAATATAAACCTTTATGGGCAATTGTCGATTAAATGTGTTAACTTTGTGCCGACTTTGCGCGGATTGTATTTTCGGAGCAAAGATAATACTTTTTTTGTATTGTATGACTAAACTGAGTGTAAATATCAATAAGGTGGCTACGTTGCGCAATGCGCGTGGAGGTAATAATCCGGATGTTTGTCGTTTCGCTTTGGATTGCGAGGCAATGGGAGGTGAGGGCATCACCGTGCATCCTCGTCCCGATGAGCGTCACATACGCCGTGCCGATGTGTATGCGCTGCGTCCCTTGTTGCATACGGAGTTCAATATCGAGGGTTACCCCAGTAGCGAGTTTATCGAGCTGGTGTTGCAGGTGAAGCCTGCGCAGGTGACCTTGGTTCCCGATTCTCCTGACCAGCTCACCTCGAACCATGGGTGGGATACGATAGTCCATCATGACTTTCTCGCCGAGGTGGTGTCTGTGTTCAAGGAGGCAGGTATACGCACTTCCGTGTTCGTCGATCCAGATGTGTCGATGGTGGAATATGCCGCGAAGGTAGGTGCCGACCGCGTGGAGCTCTATACCGAGCCTTATGCGGCAGGCTATGCCAAGGACCGCGAGGCGGCCATCGCTCCCTACATCGCTGCCGCCAAGGCAGCCAAGCAGAATGGGCTTGGGCTCAATGCGGGGCATGACCTCAGTTTGGAGAATCTGGCCTACTTCGCCGGGCATATCCCTCATCTTGATGAGGTGTCGATCGGGCATGCCCTCATCTGTGACGCCCTGTATCTTGGGTTGGGGGAGACCATCCGTAGGTATAAGGAATGTCTCGTGGTGAAGCGTTGAGCTAAATTGTAAATAGTAAATTGTCAAATAGTAAATTTAGAAGATGTTGTTATTACAAGCACAAATGGAACAGGCCGTGACCGAAGTGGCCGAGAACCCTGTCCTCACCGAAGTGGTAGAGGTAGCGACTGAGATGAATCTGTGGGATATGGCCGTCAAGGGCGGATGGATCATGATTATCCTTGCTCTGCTTTCGGTGCTCTGCATCTATATCTTTGTAGAGCGTCTGATGGCCATACGCAAGGCCTCCAAGGTAGATCCCGTATTCATGGACCGTATTCACGACTATGTGAAGACCGATGAGCTGAAGTCGGCCATCAACTATTGCCGTATAGCCAACACGCCCGCTGCCAACATGATAGAGAAGGGGCTCGAGCGCATCGACCGCCCTGCTGCCGAGGTGCAGGCTGCCTTGGAGAATGCCGGCAACCTTGAGATAGCCAAGCTCGAGAAGGGGCTGCCCGTGATGGCTACCATCTCGTCCGGTGCTCCGATGATTGGTTTCTTGGGTACCGTGCTCGGTATGGTGCGTGCGTTCTGGGAGATGGCCAATGCAGGTAACAATATCGACATCACGCTCCTTTCGAGCGGGATATATGAGGCGATGGTCACTACCGTAGGTGGGCTTGTCGTAGGCATTGTGGCCATGTTTGCCTACAATTATTTGGTGGCGCGCGTGAACGATGTCACCAATGTGCTGGAGGCGCAGACCCTCTCCTTCATGGACCTTAAGAGTTAAGAGCGAAGAGTTAAGGGTGTGCTCTTGATAATCTTCTTCTCAATTTTCAAATTCCAATCCGTATTCCCGTGAGCCTTAAACGAAGAACCAAGATAGAGTCCTCATTCAGCATGTCGTCGATGACGGACCTCGTTTTCCTCCTGCTGATATTCTTTATGATTACCTCCACCATGGTGACTCCCAATGCCATCAAGGTGCTCCTTCCGCAGGGTAAGCAGCAGACCTCTGCGAAACCCCTTGCGCGTGTCATCATCGACAAGGACCTCAACTACTACAGTGCCTTTGGCAATGAAGATGAGATGCCCATCCTTCCCGAGGAGTTGTCCGCCTTCCTTCAGGACTGTGCTGCCAAGGAGCCCGAGATGTATGTGGCACTCTATGCCGATGAGCGTGTGCCCTACCGCGAGATTGTGAATGTGTTGAATATCGCCAACGAGAACCAGTTCAAGATGGTGCTGGCCACTCGCCGTCCCGATAAAAATAGCAAGCGTTGAAAGTAGACAAGAACCAGATGTTGGGTGGGGCAGTAACCTTTGTGCTACATGCCCTCGTGGTGCTCCTTCTCGTGGTGCTCGAGTTGCGTGTGCCCGTGCAGGAGGAGGAGAGTGGTGTCCCTGTGACGTTGGGCAACATAGCCTTGGCGCAGGGCTTCACCGAGTCGTACCAGTTTACCGAGGTGTCGTCGGTCAAGAGCGATGTACCCAATGTGGACAATGCTCCTATCCCCGTTCCTCAGCCCCAAGTGGATGAGCCCCTCATCACCCAGCCCGACGAACCTACGGTCGACATGCCCACTGCCGAGGAGGTTGAGGCGCAGCGTCGTGCCGAGGCTGAGCGCCTGGCGGCCGAGCGTGCCGCACAGCAGATAGCCAGTGCTTTCGGTAGAGGGTTCGAGATGGGCAGCAAGGGTGAGGCTGCCGAGCAGGCCGAAGAGGGCACGCAGGGTGCCGAGACAGGAGTGGCTGCTGCGGACAAGGTCGTGGGTGTCGGCGTGCAGGGTACCTTCGACCTCAATGGGCGCAGCATCTCGGGCGACGGGCTGCCCATTCCCGTCAATACCGTGCAGGACGAGGGGCGCGTAGTGGTGAACATCACCGTCAGCCCCGAAGGACAGGTCGTTGCCACGAGCATCAACCGCCGTACCAATACGGTGAACCCCGAGCTCCGAAAGGCTGCCGAGGACGCAGCCCGTCGTGCCCGCTTCAACCGCATCAATGCGGTGGACAATCAGACGGGTACCATCACCTACTACTTCAAGCTGCGTTGAGTAGCAGCCTTGACCGGAAGAGAACAAGAGACAGTGTATGCCCGCAGGCATACGCTGTCTCTTTATTGTATCAGGCGCTTTCGCTGGGTTATCCTACGGTGCCACGCTGCGTAGCAGTCCCTCACAGGCATCCTCGAGGATGTCGATGACGTTCTCGAACCCCTGGGCCCCGCCGTAGTAGGGGTCGGGTACATGGTCGGCCACGATACGGGTGCAGTACTCCGTCATGCGGTGTATCTTCTCTTCGGCTTCGATGCTGGGTGCCAGCTCGTGCAGGCGACTGATGTTGCTGTCGTCCATGCCGATGATGAGGTCAAACTCCCCGAAGTCGCTCAGTCCCACCGGGCGCGACAGGTGGGTGATGTGGTAGCCCCTGCGTGCTGCATGGGCGCGCATGCGGGGGTCGGCCTGCTCGCCTTGGTGATAGCTGATCAGTCCGGCCGAGTCTACCTCTATACACTTGTCCAGCCCCTCGCGCTTCAGCAGGGTGCGCATCACCTCCTCAGCCGTGCACGAACGGCAGATGTTGCCGAGGCAAACGAAAAGTATCTTTTTCATAGTCGTATTCTTCTTCATCGTGTAAAGGTACAAAAAAAAAGGTAAGTCTGAGAATCTGTTTGGATTTTATTTCAAGTTTAGTTGAGAGGTGTTTTTGAGCAGATTTGCACTGTTTGTTCGCAGCAAATAGTGGTCTATTTGCAAGAACAAAGAGTGTAAAGATGGTAAAAAGAGCCTCAAATAAACTGAAAAGTATAACATAAAACTTATTAGCGGTAAAATCCAAACAGATTCTGGTTGTTTTCGTCGGTTTATTCGTATCTTCGCAGTCGAAACAATAAAAATGAAGAGACGATGAAGACAATGTATGTATTCCTTGCCGAGGGTTTCGAGGAGGTTGAGGCCCTGGCTCCAGTGGATGTGATGCGTCGGGCCGGCTTGGCGGTGACGACGGTCTCCGTGGCCGATGACCGCGTGGTGCGTGGTGCCCACGGCATTCCCGTGGTGGCCGATGCCACCTTCGGTGCGCTCGACTTTGCCGATGCTGCCCTGCTCTTCCTTCCGGGTGGACTCCCCGGTGCCACGAACCTCGAGGCGCACGAGGGCCTGGGCAAGCTGCTCGTGGCCAAGGCCGCGCAGGCCGATGTCATCATCTCGGCCATCTGTGCCGCTCCGCTCGTGCTCGGTGGCTTGGGGCTGCTCCGGGGCAAGCGGGCCACCTGCTATCCCGGCTTCGAGGATACGATGAAGGGCGCCACCTACACCGCAGCCAAGGTGACAGTCGACGGCAACATCTTCACCGCCTGTGGCCCTGCGGCCGCATGGGAGCTCGGCTTCACCTTCGTGGAGCACTTCTGCGGTGCAGCCAAAGCGGACGAATTGAGAAAAGGAATGCAGTTTTAGTTGTGAGTTATGAATTTTAAAAAGTACGCCATCATTGTAGCCGGAGGCAAGGGCCTCCGCATGGGCGGCGACCTGCCCAAGCAGTTCATTCCCGTCGAGGGGCGTCCCGTGCTGATGCGCACGCTCGACACGTTCCACGCCTGCGACCCCTCCATACAACTCATCCTCGTGCTTCCGCCCGATCACCAGCCCTACTGGCAGGAGCTATGCCGCGAGTACGGCTTCCGTGTGCCCCACCGCATAGCCGATGGCGGTGCCACCCGCTTCCATTCCGTGCAGAGCGGGCTGGCGTTGGTCGGTGAGCCCGATGCCCTGGTGGCCGTGCACGACGGCGTGCGCCCCTTCGTGAGCCGCGAGGTGATAGCGCGGTGCTATGCCGAGGCCGAGGCCCATGGTGCCGCCGTGCCCGTGGTGCCCGTGGTGGAGACCGTGAGGCAGCTGCTCCCCGAGGGGAGCAAGACGGTGAGCCGCGATGCCTACCGTCTGGTGCAGACACCCCAGACCTTCCGTGCCCCGCTCCTGCGCCGTGCCTACGAACAGCCCTTCTGCGAAGCCTTCACCGACGATGCCTCCGTCGTCGAGGCCCTCGGCCATGCCGTGCACCTCGTGGAGGGCAACCGCGAGAACATCAAGCTCACCACCCCCTTCGACCTCATCGTGGCGCGCGCCTTGGTGCAATCGGCTGGTTGACACCTTCGCTTCTTATATGTATTCTGGTTCTTCGTCTTCTATCTGCCAGTATCCGCCAATCGGATATAACTGGTTGTGAACTTGCACCTTAGTGGCGGATACCGAGTACAATAATACATATCAGCCTAATGTCTGCCATAAGGATACAGTCCCCTCCGAAATAATACTTCAAAAAATATGCTAATTATATAGCCCATTCCCGCCCGTTTTCCCTGCGTTTTCCCTGAAAAAGTTGTTTACCGCTGTGCGACAGTAACCTTGCTGTTGTGCAACAGCAAGGTTGCCCTTGCGCAGCAGTAAATAAAAATGAACATTTGTTTCAGGGAAAACGCTTTGGTAATATTCTCAAGTTCAGTTTAGTCCATTGTTTCTTGGCTAATCTCCTTGTGCGTGTAGCGGATATTGGCCTACGTGGATAATTGTATCCAGTGTCCGCCATTAAATACAAGTAATACATTGCATTAAGTGGCGCTGGCGGACGGAGGCAGATGAAGAACGGAAACACTATATTATTCCTCTATATTATGCACAAAGGCAGTGGTCGTGGAACTTGGAGTGGTTGGCTTATGGCCATAAGGGCAACGTATCTATAGCCTTTATTTATTTGGTTCTTGTATTGACAGCCGAAGTTTGTCTAAGTCTGCATTGTAAAATATTGGTGTAATTGCATTGCATTAAAAAAATAATTGCTAATTTTGCAGCATCCGAGGGGAGAAATCCTTGGGTCAAGAATGCGTTTCTTGCTTTATTCCCGTGTTATGGAATCGCCAACTTTCAAAGGAGGGATGAAGATGAGAGTACGTTCATTCTGTCTTTTGCGTATAAGCAAGAGGGTGTACAGCTTCGGCTGTACACGTTTCTCGACTATATGCGACAGCGTGAGGTATTTGTTTCTTCTGTTCATTTCCTTGATGGTGTTTGGCGATACCAATAACACAATGAGCACGACAAGTCCTTACGCTTTTCTTGTATCCGTGAACCAAACACATGTTTAGCGCCGATTTTGGGGGACTTGCAGGCAAAGGAGGTGATTCCTCCTGCGAACGGAAGTAAACTATTATTCAATAACCAATCTCTCAAAACATTTACAACCATGAGAAAAGTTTCTTTTATGATTGTAGCGTTCCTCTGCGCTCTGTTTGTGGTGCAAGCACAGGCAGGTAACGTGCAACTTTCGGTGACTATGCCCGATGTGGGCAAGCCCGAGCATGTGTATACCGTGATGAATGGTAACAACGTGTACGTCAATGCGCTGACTGCTCCTACGCAGACAGCCGAGAACTATGGCCTCTTTGCTTTCTATCAGGCAGAGGTCGAGGGTGCCTGCTACATCTATAGCTACAAGGCGAAGAAGTGGCTCACTTACACCAAGTCTGCCAGCTACAGCAACGGCAGAGACTTCGTGAAGCTGTCCGATACCAAAGTCGAGGGTGCCTACTTCAAGGTAGACAATTACGCCGGTGACAACTATTCGGTGCAGCCCTATACCACATCGGGTGGTAACGACAAGTACCTCAACTATAACGGAGGATTGGATTTTAACCCTCTTGACGGCAACAACACGCTGGGTCTGTGGCAGGATCCCGGTAGCAAGGATGCCGGTAGCCGCTACACGCTCACCGAGGTCATCATCGTGGAGCGCACCTATACCATCAACATCCCCGACGGGCAGACCCTCACAATCGGTGACGTCACCTACAAGAATGGCGACAAGTATACCATCGAGGGCTCGGTGAACAAGGGCGACATCACCGTGGTGGCTCCTGCGGGCAAGTTCGCAGCCGTAGCCGTCGATGACGAGGCGTGCACCATCAACGTATACTTTGCCACACTGCCCACACAGCCCGCTACCGTGGCCTACACCAACGCAGTGCTCTATCCTGCACAGCAGACTGCCGTAGGCGCTGCCAAGAGCGAGGAGAAAGATGGCGTGTACACGCTGAGCAACAATGTGCTGGCAGCTTCGTTCATGCGCTTGGGCGATGCCATCTACTTTGCCGGCTCCGAGGCCATGGACCTCGTGGCAGGTACCGAGCCCTTCACCGTGGCCTTCGGCGCTGGCGACAACGTGCCCGCATCGGCCATGACACTCAAGAGCCTTGAGCTGGTAGACCTCGAAGCGAAGGAGGGTGCTATCGGCGGTGCCGAGCACTATGCCGGCAAGGCACTCGTGGCCAACTACGAATACTTCTACAAGGATAGCCTCGTGGCTATCGAGTGGCGTGCCGTACTGCGCGACGGTTCGCACTACCTGCGCACCGAGATGGTGCTCGAGGGAAAGAACGACGTGGACATGTTCAACGTCATCCCCATGATCTATAATGTAGACACCAAGAAGGCTGGTTCAACTCCCGCCGTGGTGGGCAACACTCGCGGTGCCGTGCTCATGAGCAACAAGATCTTTGCAGGCCTTGAGACTCCTACAGCCTACAACACCGTAGGCGGTGCTACGGGCGAGGAGGACAACTGGAACCTCACCACCACCGTTCCTGACGTTGCGCTCACTGCTGCATCATGGGTACAACTGACCCAGGAAGAGGCTGATGTCGTGAAGCGCGTCGAGGAGGCTACTGGTGCAACCTACCCCAACCTCTTGGCTTACAAGCAGACAAATATCGAGCTGAAGAAGGACCAGAAGGTAGAAGTGAAGGTGCAATATAAGAGCGGTAGTCACCGCCTCAACTTCGGTGGTGCCGACCTCTTGGCTGAGAATGGCGACATCGCAGCCAGCGACTACCATAAGGGGCACTCTGGCAGCAGCCACGACAAGAACACCTTCACCTTCACTGTTCCCTATGACGGAACGTTTACCGTTCGTGTCATCGTGGAGAACAAGAGTGAGAGCATTGATGCTACCAGTACCCTCACCACCAAGATTTACACCGCCAAGGAAGGTGTGGTAATCAATACCGACGTGGTAGGCATCCAAGGACGCTGGAGCCGCAACACCACCCTTGCCAAGGACGAGACCTGGAAGGTGGCTGCCGTGGTAGGTCTCATCGCACAGGATGGCACACAGGCCAATGCCGATATCCACACCACCCAGAAGCGCCGCTCGTTCCTCGCCTACTCGGAGCGCGAGCGTGCAGTGCCCTGGCGTGCAATGCCCATGTACCTCACATGGTATGAGTTGCAGATCAACCGCAACAACGCAGATCCTGGCCGCGAGCATCTCGACAATACGAAGGTGGACGACGTGCTTGATGTGCTTTCACATTGGAAGAGCTACTTCTATGACCGCTATGGCGTATCTCCCGAAATCTTCATCATCGACGACGGTTGGGACAAGTATGGTGAGTGGACCTTCCACGAGAGCTTCCCCAACGAGATGCGCGACATGTCTAAGCTGGCCAACGAGATGGGCGCAGGCATCGGTGCATGGCTCGGCCCGGTAGGTGGCTATGGGGCCAGCGGTAACCATCGTCGCGCTTATTGGAGCGACAAGGGTGGCATGCAGCTCTCCAACCCCCGCTACTACAAGGCCTTCAAGGATGCCGCATTCAACCTCGTATGTAACCAGGACGGTGAAACGGGCTACCAGCAGGGCAACGACAACTACGTCTTCTTCAAGTTTGACGGTATCTCCGGACAGTTCTCATCGGTAGGCCCCGATGCCGGTGATGTCGGCAACGAGAATGCCGAGGGTATCATCCGCCTCGAGCAGTATGTGCGCGAGGAGTTGCGCGAAGACATCTTCTTCAACACCTCAGTAGGTACTTGGGCATCACCCTTCTGGTACCAGATCACCGATGCTACATGGCGTCAGGAGAACGACCACGGCCGTGTGGGCGACAACAGCATCAACCGTGAGAACTGGATTACCTATCGCGACGAACTCGTATATCGCAACTACGTGACCAACTCACCCATCTGCCCCATCAACACCTTGATGACCCACGGATTCATCTTCACCAAGTTTGGTCCTCCCGCTGGTGACAGCCGCGAATATATCCCCGTACGCAACGAGCTTCGCGCTGCCTTCCTCTGCGGTTCAGGCATGGTAGAGCTCTACAACGACTATGACTTGATGGATGCAGTCAATGGCGGTGCTCTCTGGGCCGACCTTGCCGAGTGTATCGCTTGGCAGAAACGCAACGCCGACGTCCTCCCCGATGCACACTGGGTAGGTGGTAACCCCTGGACAGGCTCTAAGGCCGAGGTTTACGGTTGGGCTGCATGGAACGGTACCAAATCGTCACTCGCACTCCGCAACGGTGCAAACGCTGAGCAGACCTATAAGTTCACCTTGCGTAAGGCTCTCAACATCCCCGCCAACGTGAAGGGCAGCATCATCCTGCGTAGCGCATTCGGTGACCAGGCCGCTCTCGAAGGCCTCACCGAGGGTACAGCAATAGATATCGACACCGAACTCACCGTGAAGCTCCCCGGCAGCAGCATCTATGGCTTCGAAGGTATCGATGCAGCGGCTACTGTCAATAAGGTGGAGAGCATCACACTCACCACCGAGAACGATGCGAAGAGCGTAGAGGTAAACAAGACCTTGGTGGTGACTGCTACACCTAACGATGGTGTGACCTTCCCCGCTATCGAGTGGACAAGCAGCAACCTCGAAGTGGCACGAGTTCAGGGCGGTCTTGTAATCCCCGTCAAGGAGGGTGAGGTGACCATCACCGCTACTGCCAAGGACGGCTCAGGTCTCTCAGCAAGCGTGACCATCACCGTGACTCCTAAAGTGATGGAGCCGGGTGCCGAGGTAACCAACCTCTCAGAACTCAGCAACGATAAGGTATACACCATCCGCAGCGCGCGCGCCTTCTTGCTCTACAGCGAGGTGGAGGGACTCACCAACACCCTCTGCACAAGCAATGGTAAGAAGGTAGGCTCAGTGACTTACTCACTGACCGACCCCAACCTGCAGTTCCGCATCGAGAAGCAGGGCGACAACTACTACCTCTATAGTGTAGGAGCCGGGAAGTATGTAAGCTCAAACGGTGGCTACGAAGAAACGGCATCTACTGTACTGAAGATGGAGTACGTAGGCGGTACCTACCCCTGGAAACTCGTTCTCGGCAGCAATGGCCTGAACTCGCAGGACAAGAACCAGGCCGATGCCGGTATTGTCGTAAACAGCTGGACTACCACCGATGCCGGTAACTGCTACCAGATTGTAGAGGCTATTATCCCTGGTCCCGACACCAATATCGGGAGTGTTGTAGCTCTTCCTGCCGATGAGGCTATCTACGACCTGCAAGGTCGCCGCGTAAGCAACCCCACAAAGGGTGTCTATATCCAAGGTGGAAAGAAAATCGTTCTCCGATAGACTTTATAGGTAATACTTAATAGGAAGAGGGTGTGTCAAGATTGCGACACACCCTCTTCTTATTACTCTGTTCTCAGTCCGTAGACGAATGATTTTCAGATAACATATGCCACCTCCTTGAACAGGTAGCTGCGCAGGGTGCCCTGCCGGTCTTCGAGGAGCAGGCGGCCGTCGGGCGCGACATCGCGGAGGGTGGCGGTGAACGCTCCTTGGCTGTCTGCGTAGCCTGCCGGCACATCCTTGCGGTAGAGCAGGGCAGTGTAGCGGCGGTGCAGGCCGTCGCGGCTGAGGAGCGATGTGGCGTATACACGGTACAGCTCCACGAAGTGGCTGACGATGGCAGAGAGCAGTGCCTCGCGCTCTACCTCATGCCCGAGGACATGGAGCAGCGATACGGGGTTGGGAGCATCGCTGGCGAAGTGGCGCTGGTTGACGTTGAGCCCCACGCCGATGACGGTGCGCGAGAGGCGGGGCCCCTCAAGGTCGTGCTCGATGAGGATGCCGCACAGCTTCCTGTCGCGGTGGTAGATGTCGTTGGGCCACTTGATGCGGATCTCCTCGGTATAGGTGGAGAGCACCTCGCAGAGGGCCACGGAGATGAGCTCGCAGAGGACAAACTGCTGGGACGAAGGTATGTGCGTAGGCCTGAAGGCGAGGGAGAAGAGGAGGTTGCGCCCGGGAGCCGACTCCCACACGGTGCCGCGCTGCCCACGCCCTGCAGTCTGATGGTCGGCGGTGATGAGGGTGAAGGCGCCGTCGGTGGTGTGCTCACGGGCATACCTGTTGGTAGAGTCCGTCTCGGCAAGGTGGATACGGTGAACCCCTAACTCACAACTCATAACTCACAACTCACAACTCACAACACTCACAACTCACAACTCCTCAAAGTCGACGTACTCACCGTCGGACTTGTCGAACAGCTTCTCGCGTTTCTTACCTCCCGAGGGGGCCGATTGCCTTGATTGGGTGTGCTGGCTCTGCTGGGCCGACTGCTGTGCCTGTCCTGCTTGCCCATATTGTCCATAGGGTTGACGGGGACTGCGGCGGCCGAAGAGAAGGCCCAGTATGCCGCGTATGATGGAGCCTCCTATTATAATAATGAATAGGAAGATGAGGAATATCATGAAGAAAAATCCTGAAAACATAGATTCGTCAATATATAGTTACGGTAAGGTATAGACAAATGGCGTGCCAAAAAGGTTCGCCCGGGCAGTTATGCCCGCTTTTGTGTCAGAACTGACAGGATGATATACCACCCGATGACAGCAGACAGCCCGGTGAAGCCTAAGAGTGCAAGCAGCACGAGGCTCACGAGAAGGAAGATGTAGACTATGCGGTTGCTCTTCCAGGAGAGGTTCTTGAACTTGAGCGAGAACATGGGGATCTCGGCTACCAACAGCCAGGAGAACAGCAGCACCAGCGCGAGCACGAGCAACCAGCCGTAGGGGGCGGCCACAATCTTGTCGTGCGAACCGATGACCAGCGCTCCCCAGAAGAGGGCATTGGCAGGCGTGGGGAGCCCGATGAACGAGGTGGTCTGGCGCTCATCCACGTTGAACTTGGCTAAGCGGAGTGCCGAGAAGGCCACTAAGAGGAATGCAGCAAAGGGCATGGCAAAGGCCACGAGCATGTCCAGATGGGCATCGGCGCACTCGCGCAGCCAGCTGAATACCATCGTGGCGGGAGCAAGGCCGAAGGTGATGACGTCGGCCAGCGAGTCCAGCTCCTTGCCGATGGGCGAGCTGACCTTGAGCGCGCGGGCAGAGAGCCCGTCGAAGAAGTCGAACACGGCGCCCATGATGATGCAGGCAAAGGCTATAGGGTAGGCACCCTCGAAGGCATAAACTGCCGCTACGCATCCTGAGAGCAGGTTGCAGCAGGTGATGGTGTTGGGTATGTGTTTACGAAGTCTCATCTTGGTGAAATGAGGTGTCTGTACTTTTATGCTTGGGAACCCTCCCCCTTGGGGGAGTTGGAGGGGGCCGCTAACTTAGCCAGTATGGTCTGGTTTCCTGTAGTCTTCTGGTTCATGGTGACGCACACCTCGGTGCCGAGGGGCAGGTATACGTCGACGCGAGAACCGAGCTTGATGAACCCGAAGTGCTGGTCGATGAAGCACTCTTCGCCAGGCTTGGCGTAGGTGACGATGCGGCGTGCCATGGCACCGGCTATCTGGCGCACCATCACCTCACGGCCGTCGGGAGTCTCGATGACTACCATCGAACGCTCGTTGTCGGTGCTGGCCTTGGGCAGGAAGGCACGGTGGAACTTGCCGTTGTCGTGGGTGACCTTCTTCACTACGCCGTCCACGGGGTACCAGTTGGCATGCACGTTGAGCGGACTCATGAAGATGGAGATCATCAGTCGGCGGTCGTGGAAGTAGTCGGGCTCCTCCACCTCCTCGATGACTACGACCTTGCCGTCGGCCGGGGCAACGACGATACCCTCGGTATCCTCACCGGGGAAACGGCGGGGCGGGCAGCGGAAGAAGTTGACCAATAGCAGGTATATGGTGGTAGTGGATACGGCGATGAGGATAAACAGCCAATTCAGCTCGGGATAGGTGAGGTAATAGGCTGCAGCATTGACGAGCAGCCAAACAAAGAACCCTACGGTCAATTGGTGGGTACCCTCCTGATGGAGGCGTATCTTACGGAGTTTACGTTTTCGCATAGTATTGGTGTGTTAAATTATGCAAAGATATATCTTATAAGTCAATTGTGCAAGGATTTTGACGATTATTGTGGGGCGGCGGCTTCGGAGACCTGCCGGGGAGGGAGGGTGGCGGTAAGGAAAAGCAAGGCCTTCTTGGGGCGTGTGGAGTGCCTGTATGGTGGGTCGTGGGGGGTGGTGGAAAACTTTTGGAGAAATATTTGGCGCCTGATGGTGGTTGATTGTGGGGATTTGTGTATCTTTGAAACTTGAAAGAATAAGCTGTAACTTGATGGACGTACCTTATCACATACCTGTGATGCTGCACGAGGCGGTAGATGGCCTGAATGTCGTGCCTCGCGGCATATATGCCGATATGACCTTCGGCGGCGGTGGACACTCGCGTGAGATACTGCGCCGTATGGATGCCGACGGGCATCTCTATGGCTTCGACCAGGATGCCGATGCCGAACGCAATGTGGTTGATGATGGGCGCTTTACCTTTGTGCGCAGTAACTTCCGCTACCTGTACAACTGGATGCGCTACCATGGCGTGGAGCAGCTCGATGGAGTGCTGGCCGATCTCGGTGTGTCGAGCCACCAGTTTGATGAGGGTGAGCTGGGCTTCTCGTTCCGCTTCGATGCCAAGCTCGACATGCGCATGAACCGTCGTGAGGGGCGCACGGCTGCCGACATTGTCAATACCTACGACGAGGAGCGCCTGGCCGAGATATTCTACCTCTATGGTGAACTCCTCAATAGCCGTAAGCTGGCATCGGTGATCGTGAAGCAGCGTGCGCTGGCACCCATTGAGACTACGGGGCAACTGTACGAGACGGTGAAGCGCCTCTTCGGTCGCGACCGCGAGAAGAAGGAGATGGCCAAGCTCTTCCAGGCCTTGCGCATCGAGGTCAATGAGGAGATGGAGGCCTTGAAGGAGATGCTGCAGTCGGCTACCGAGCTCCTTCGCCCGGGAGGACGGCTTGTGGTGCTCACCTATCACTCGCTCGAAGACCGCTTGGTGAAGAATCTCATGAAGACGGGTAACGTGGAAGGCAAGGTGGAGCAGGATATCTATGGTACCAAACCGTCGCCCTACCGCATGGTGGGCAAGGTGGCTGTGGCAGATCGCGAGGAGCAAGAGATGAATCCGCGCTCGCGTAGCGCGAAGTTGAGGATCGGCGAAAAACGGTAAAAGAACTATGGCAACTAAGCAAAAGAAGAATAGAAGCATACGGTCGTGGTTTGCAGGCGACATGCTGATGAGCCCCTTCCTACAACGTAACTTGGGGCTCTTCCTCCTGATGGCTGCATTGGTCGTTGTCTATGTGAGCAATCGCTACGCCTTCCAGCAAGAGCAGGTGCAGATACAGCATTTGCGCTCAGAGCTCGAGGATGTGAGGTACGAGGCGTTGGCGCGCTCGAGTGAGCTGATGGAGAAGAGCCGCGAGTCGAACATCCAGAGGTTCATCGTGGAGCAGGGTAGTGAGCTGAAGCTATCGGACGAGGCTCCGGTAGTGATCGTGAAATAGAGAAAATCGTAAGCAGTGGATTGACAATATGCAGAAGCCCAAGGATAAAAAGATTATTTCGCGCTACTTCACCATTATCATCCTGATGGCGATAGTGGGCCTTGCCATACTGGTCAAGGCCTTGTCGGTGATGGTCTTCGAGCGCAACTATTGGCGTGAGGTGGCCGATCGCATGGTGGTGGACAGTGTGCCCATCGCTCCCAAACGGGGCAACATACTGAGCGATGACGGACTGCTCATGGCCAGCAGTGTGCCGCAGCATACGCTGTTCATGGACTTCATGGTGACAGACCCCGATGAGTCGCAGCGTGTCAAGGCACAGTTTCGTCGCGACTCCCTGCTCAAGGCGCACATGACAGAGATTTGCGAGGGCCTCCACAGGGTGTTGCCCGACAAGAGTGCTGCGGAGTTTCGCAGAACCTTCGAGAAAGGGCGCGCGCAGAAGAGCCGATACTGCAAGCTGTATGCCAAGCGTGTGTCGTATGCGCAGTACAAGGAGATAAAGAAACTGCCTGTGCTCTGCATGAGTCCCCATGTGGGAGGTTTCTTTACCGAGAGCAACATTGAACGGAAGAAGATATACGGCTCTTTGGCACGCCGAACCCTGGGCGATGTGTATGCCAAGGTAGACTCGGCAAAGAACGGTATCGAGCTCGCCTACGACAGCTATTTGCGGGGTGAGCCTGGCGTGGGGCACCGCAAGAAGGTGAAGCGCGACCTGCTGACCATCGTGGACGTGCCTCCTGTGGATGGGTGCGATGTGCTGACAACGCTCAACGTAGAGATGCAGGACATTGCCGAGAAGGCCCTCCTCGATGTGCTGCGTAGGCAGAATGAGGTGTACGGGGGCGATGCAAGGACGGGTGTGGTCATCGTGATGGAGGTGGCCACGGGCGACATCAAGGCGATAGTCAATATGAATCGCTTGGAGGGTGGAGGCTATGCCGAGACCAAGAACAATGCCCTTACCGACATCCTGGAGCCGGGGTCTACCTTCAAGACGGCCTCGCTGCTCGTTGCGCTCGATGACAAGAAAATCAGCATCACCGACTCCGTAGATGCCCATAGGGGGCAATACCGCTTTGGCTCGGCTACGATGAAGGACCATAACTGGAACAAGCCCAGCGCGTATGGCATGCTGAGTGTGCCGCAGGTGCTGATGTACTCCTCCAACGTGGGTACCGCGCGCCTTATCGATGAGAATTACAGCAAGGAGCCGGAGAAGTTTGTCGAGGGGCTGCATCGTATGGGCTTGGCCACACACTTCCCCCTGCTGCCGGGGACAGGGCAGCCCAGGATACGTATGCCGAACAAGGACAAGAGCAACTGGTCGCGCACGGCATTGCCTTGGATGTCTATCGGGTACGAGACACAGATAGCTCCCATCAACATCGTGTCGTTCTACAATGCCATTGCCAACAACGGCAAGTTCATGAAACCGCGCTTGGTATCGGCAATCCTTGAGGATGGGCACATCGTTGAGGAGTTTGCACCAGAGGTGCTCATCGACAAGATAGCCTCGCAGCAGGCTCTTGATGACATCACCAAGATGCTTACTATGGTGGTCAACGAGCCTACTGGACTTGGCCGGCAGGCTAAGTCAGAAAACTTCCTCGTGGCGGGTAAGACCGGTACAGCACAGATTGCCTCCGGTGGTCAGCTCAAGGGTGGAGGGCACCAGCTCAGCTTCTGCGGATTCTTCCCTGCCGATGCCCCCAAGTACACCTGTATCGTATCTATCCAGACACGTGGCGGACTCATCTCGGGCGGTGGCGTGGCCGGTGTAGTATTTGGCGAGATTGCCAAGCGGGTGATGGCACGTGACGAACAGCGCGACATAGAAGAGCTGCACGACTCGACTGCCGTCTTTGTCCCTTCGGTACTTAAGGGCAATATCGCTGATGCCCGCTACGTGCTTGACGCACTCGATATACCCACTGCGTGGGATGCCGATGTCCCCTACCGGGCAGGCAAGCCTGTATGGGGCAGTGCCGATGCCCGCGAGGCCGACGTGTTGCTTAAGGGTATACCCTTCGACTCCTCTCAGGACAAGGTCCCCAATGTAAAGGGGCTCGGAGCCAAAGACGCCCTGTATCTGCTTGAGGCATGTGGACTCAAGGTGAACATCTCGGGCAAGGGAAAGGTGTATTCGCAGAGCATACCTCATGGCAGTGCGGTCCGTAAGGGACAGACCATATATTTGAAGTTGAAGTAAGATGCTAAATGTTTTAGGAGATAGAAGGAGATAAATGGAGATAAATGGAGATAAAGGCTAAATGTCCTTACGTGCGAAAAAGCTAATGGCCTTTATCTCCCAAGGAGCGGAGCGACTAACTCCCTTTAACTCCTTATAACTACACAAAACACATAACTCCCTTTAATAACTAAAAAA
>JAFQLT010000109.1 GCA_017396545.1 Bacteroidaceae bacterium
AGTTTATTTGAGGCTCTTTTTACCATCTTTACACTCTTTGTTCTTGCAAATAGACCACTATTTGCTGCGACCAAACAGTGCAAATCTGCTCAAAAACACCTCTCAACTAAACTTGAAATAAAATCCAAACAGATTCTTAATCTTCTTCACCCCTCTCATTGTCCATACCGCTACCATGGCGAGCACGAGACGAGTGAGGAATATCCACCAGAAGCTGATGCCCATAGCCACGAAGAGCATGGTGTCTTCGAGTAGTGAGTGCGACACACCGAGATGATGGTTCACTAAGTTGGCCTCCTCACGGGTGAGACGCCCATTCTCTACTTCGTCAATCATGATGGCAGCGCCATAGGCCATGCCCACCACGTTGCCTGTGAGCCATAGCAGGGAGCAGCCTGAGGGAAGTCCGAAGAGGCACATCAGCGATGACAGCGAGTGGGCTATGCGGTGCATCCAGCCAAACTCCTCGAGTACGCGCTGAAGTACCATTAAAGCCGTCACGATAAGTACGATGGTGACGATGAGCGAGAGCGACGAGGTGAGCCACTGCATTAAAAGCATCCCCCATGAGGTGACCTCCGTAGTCGTCGAGGCGAGGAAGCTGAAGGGGGCATCGCTCTGCGGCAACAGCCAGTTGAGCACCACTGCCGCCACAAACGACATGGCGATGCGGAAAGCCACAATCTCGCCAAAGCGAGAACCTGTTTTATGCGCTACGGAGCACTCTACGGGCAGGTTGTGCGAGACGAGGCACATCACCGCCAGTATGGTAGCCTCGCGCAGGGTGAGCGTGAGCGTGGTCATCACCGCTATCGTAGGATAGAGCGGCAGGAAGATGCTGGTGAGAAACACGAATGCCGAGTCGCCCGAGAGCCCGATGTAGGAGAACACGGGCGACAGATAGCCTGCCAGCCAGTCGATGATACCCACATACTGAAGCACTCGCACAGCCAGCGAGATGGGCAGCATCACCTTGAGCAGCCACAGACAGATGCTGAGCGAGCGCGGCAGTGCCAGGCGCACACATTTGAAGAGGCGGTGAAGGAGTTGCTTGATTGCCATGAAGTGATTTTTTCTAGGACTTTCTAGAATTGCCTAGGAGGTCCTAGGATATCCTAGGAAATCCTAAGGCAGACTAAGATTATCTCTTAAACATACGGTCCATCTCGCGGCGGTCGTCCTTCTCCTTGAGCGACTGACGCTTGTCGTATTGCTTCTTACCCTTGGCCAGGGCGATGACGAGCTTGGCCAGCCCCTTCTCGTTAATGTAGAGGCGTGTGGGCACGATGGTGAATCCGGGGTTCTTCTCTTCGTTCTGTAGGTTGCGCAGCTCCTTCTTGCTCAGCAGCAGCTTGCGCTCACGGCGGGCGTTGTGGTTGTTGTACGAGCCGTAGAAGTACTCCGATATATGCATGTTCTTCACCCACAACTCCCCGTTGATGAAGTAGCAGTAGGTATCCACCAGGCTGGCCTTTCCCAGACGGATGGACTTTATCTCCGTACCCGTGAGCACGATGCCGGCGGTGTAGGTGTCGATAAATTCATAGTCGAACGATGCCTTCTTGTTCTTTATATTGATAGGTGTAGGCTTTTTCTTTTCCATTAGCCAAGGGTTGTTGATAGCATGTTAAACAATGCACGGATGATTGCCGGTGAGAACACTACTGCTGCTGCGGTCAATGCTGTAAAGGTAAGTCGTTTGTCTTCTGCGACGTTGAAGATGACCTCGCTTCCCTCCCATACCACGTAAAGCACGTAGAATTGCAGTATCCATTTGAAGATGAAGAATTGTGGGAAGATAACAGTCAGTATATCGGCCAAGAACACTACTCCCATGGCGTAGCCGGCAAAAAGCTGTGATCCGGGCATGTCGGGAGTATGGTCAAGATACTTTTGCCTTATCATGTCGATCAACCAGGCCGCAAGAAAAAATCCTCCGAAGAGTGCTACGCAGTAACTGCACATCTCCATCAGAGCCGGTTGATATATGTTGCGTGACAACCCATCACGGACAAATGTGCAAAGCAACACCGTCAGTCCGCACAGGGCAATGAGCGGATATACAAACACTCCCGTCACATCGCGTCGGGGCGACTCGACAGAAATCTCCATCCAAGCTTTCTTGGGCGAAGCGATGAGGGTGAAGAGGCGGTGGAATAGCTCTTTATAGTTCATCAGTCCTCAGGAGTAAGCATTTTGTAGGGACGGAAATAGTTGGTCAAAGCACTCTGCGTCATAATGGTATCCTTCCCATAATAATGAATGTCAAACAACGCAGTCAGTGCAATTCGCATAGAGTCGGTACGATGCTCCTTCAATGCCACCAGAAAATCACTCATTTTGGTACGTAACTCGGGGTCGGCATCAACCGTATCGCACAAGGTGTACAAATCATAGCTCTGAATGGTTTCATAGAACATTTTTGCTTCGTCCGTATCGTACGAAGCCTTCAGACTAAAGTATAACGTATCGCTGACCACCGAGTCGGGCATCAGATAATATGCGCCGGCTTTGCTTGATGGAATCACAGGAAGCACGTTCAGATATCTGCCACTGACCCATGCCGTAGGGGTAAGCCCGGTGCCGTTGAGCGGATATTGTTGCCACCCGGCCAAAGGTTTCAGCGAATCGGCTGGCATTTTGTTGGTTACAGGATGAATGTCAATCTTTCTTCCTTGCAGCATGGTCAGTGTTTGTTGATACAAATCATTCACATGGAGTTGCACAAGCACCTCAGCACGAGAGGCACCCTCAAGGCCGAATTGCTTCAACTGTTCTGTTCCACTGAGATTGGTAAAATTGCTGAAAGTCTCTCCGGTATAGTCTGCCACAAACTTGACCTTGACATTGGCAGTGTCTATAGTTACTACACGTGAAAAACTGGTGGTATAACTGCTCCCCGTATCTTCAAAACAGGAAGTCAACGCAAGGGTGGCCACACTGGCAAGTGTAAACAGTATCTTTCTCATTACTTATAGGTGTTATCGTTCTTCATTCTTAATTTATATAAGAAACTCCTCGATATGCTCGTCCACATAGTAGGCGATAGTGGCTGTGATTTCCTCCTCGTTTTCGATGAAGTAGTCTTCGGGGTCATCGAACTGCGGGTATAGCTCATACATAGCCATGAACTCCTCGTCAGAACGTTCGCGTGTGAGGTCCGCTTTGTACTTATCGTACACCTCCTTGGCCTTATACAGCATCTTCGAGAAATCCTTTAGTCCCCATAGACGCATCGCCTTGGCGAAGGGATTGTCAAAGATGTAAGGACCGTAGCCATTCTGTATCAATTGGCAGAATCCACCGTCCATCATCTCCTCGTGGAAGAAGTGGTAGCCCAACAGCACATGCTGTGTGCCCGTGAGAAGAGGCATTGTCTCAGCAGTCAGCTGTCCATCAATGCGTGTAAGATAGGCGTCGGTGAAAACTCGGAGAAAAGCATCCATGCCCTCCTCAGCCCCTTGGCGCAGCAGTTCATCGGTTATCAGTTTGTCCATATCAACTCGTATTAATCTGCAAAAATAGTGTAAGCCGAACGAAATGCCAAATTTATTCTCGCTTTTCTGAACCTCCTTCTAAATTCAGTCAAATCCTGCCTCGTGTTATTGGATTTTTATAGGTGAGTGGGGGTTGCTTTTTTTGTTTTTTCTGTGTTGTTCTTTTTTGTGTTTGCAAAATAGTTGTTATCTTCGCAGAATATTGTGAATAACTCTATGTATAGCTATATGAACAAACACAGATTCCTTTTCGGCATCCGACCGCTGATGCTCGTGGCGATGCTACTCGTGACCGGTGCCCTCATGGCACAGACGACCTTCCGCAAGGGAGCGTATTACAACCTTTTCCCCGCAACAGACGGGCGTCAGGCGCTCGAGCTGGATGGCTCTAAGCTGAAGTTCCAGAAGATGGATGCTGCGGCTGAGGGACAGTATTGGACGGTGACCGACCTTTCGGGCAGCGTGCGCATCATCAACCCCTTTACCAACCTGGCTTTGCGTGCCGATGGCGACAAGGTGGGGGTAGGAGAGAATAACGGTTCCGACGAGGCGCAGCTGTGGAAGGTGGAGACGTTCCAAGGCAAGATGCGCGATGCCGTAGTGCTCGTGCCGGCCAATCGCCCTACCGTGGCCATGTGTCGGAGCAATAATGGTACGCTCACGCTCATTCCTGTGGATGAAGCCCGCACGAAGCTTGCTGCAGCCTTCCGTATCAGTGAGTCGGCCGAGTATGGTTTCGATGCAGACGCTACCTATCGTATTCACCCCTTCGGTCAGCCCGAGGTGTCGCTGGGTAATGGTGACAATGGGCAGAACAACGCTCGCATCATTGCCGAGCCAACTGATACCACCAACCGCGGACAGTATTGGGCGATGACCATGATTAACCTCACCGAACGTGCCGTGGCAGGTGCTTTTTATACACAAAACTTCGACGATGGTGGTGGCAACCCTGCCGTGGACTATCTGTTGCAGTGGCCTGCCGTACCCGGTGTATGGAACAATGCCCGTTTCCGCTTTGAGCCTGTAGAGGTTGCAGTGACTGAACCTCTCAACTCTCAACTCAAAACCCTACCGTATCCTCTCCGACTCTCCGCATAAGGCAGGCAAGATGTATGCTCTGCGCGATGGTCGCATGATGCTGGTGCCTTACGATGCTGCCGACCAGACGGCATGGTTCACCTTTGCCGAGGTGGTGAAGCCCAAGATAGAGGCACCCTATTGGGAAGACGAGACCGTCTTCGAGGAGAACAAGGAGCGTGCCGTGGCTACCTATATGCCCTATGAGAGCGAAGCTGCCATGCTGGCCGATGCCGAGTACTACGCCACGCCGTGGACCGTGCCGGTGAACAGCCGTTTCCAGTCGCTCAACGGTAACTGGAAGTTCAACCTCGTGAGTGAGCCTTCGCAGCGTCCGCTCACCTTCTTCGAGGAGGGCTTCGATGATTCTGCATGGGACGAGATCCCCGTGCCCTCAAACTGGGAGATGCATGGATATGACCTCCCCATCTACTGCAACGTGGAGTATCCGCACTCCAACACGCCGCCCTTCATCAAGGCACGTCCTTACTACAACGACAACGGCAAAAACTACGGCATCAATCCCGTAGGTTCCTATACCCACACTTTCACCGTACCTGCCGAGTGGGACGGCCGCCGCACCTTCATCCACTTTGGCGGTATCTACTCTGCAGCCTTCGTTTGGCTCAACGGCAAGTACGTGGGCTACACACAGGGTGCCAACAATGTGACTGAGTTTGACATCACACCTTATATATATAAAGGAAAGGAAAACCGCCTCGCCGTTCAGGTGTTCCGCTGGAGCGACGGCTCGTACCTCGAGTGTCAGGATATGTTCCGCATGAGCGGCATCTTCCGTGATGTATACCTTTACAATGTGCCCACCGTATCGGTGCGCGACCACTACATCCATAGCGAGTATGACGGTGGTGACAACACCATGCATACTACCACCAACGTGGAGCTCACCCTCGACAACCGTGACGGTCTCACTGGCAAGAAACTGCTCGAGGTATCGCTCTACGACCCCGCAGGGCAGCAGGTGGCAGGCCAAAGCCTTGAGGTGGTGTTTACCACTGACAAGAAGGAGGTTGCCGTGAAGGCTCAGCTCGCACTCGCCAATCCCCTCATGTGGGATGCCGAGAAACCCCACCTCTACACCGTTCGCGTGGTGCAGAAGGATGCCGAGGGCAATGAGGAGATGGCCTTCTCTACCAAGCACGGATTCCGCTACATCGAAATCAAGAACTCGCTCATGTATGTCAATGGCGAGAAGGTACTCTTCAAGGGTGTCAACCGCCACGATACACACCCCATCTACGGCCGTGCCGTACCCACC
>JAFQLT010000110.1 GCA_017396545.1 Bacteroidaceae bacterium
AGCCAGCAAGGAGGGATGGCTCTTCACCCTGCACAAGCCCAGCTGGATTCCCTTCCTGCAGTATGCCGACAACCGTGAGCTGCGCCGCCAGATGTACCTCGGCTATATCAACCGTGGCGACAACAACAACGAGAACGACAACAAGGCTGTCATCGCCCGCATCCTCAGGCTGCGTCAGCAGAAGGCTCAGCTCTTTGGCTACGAGACCTTTGCCCAATATCAGCTCGAGGACAAGATGGCCAAGACTCCCGAGGCTGCCTACAACCTCCTTATGACTATCTGGAATGCCGCGCTGCCCAAGGCCAAGGCCGAGGCTGCCGAGCTGCAGAAGATGATGGATGCCGAGGGCAAGGGCGAGAAGCTTGAGGCATGGGACTGGTGGTACTACACCGAGAAGCTGCGCGAGCAGAAGTATGCCCTCAGCGAGAGCGAGCTGCGTCCCTACTTCTCACTTGACAACGTGCGCAAGGGTGCCTTCATGGTATCGGAGAAGCTCTTCGGCATACAGTTCCGCCCCATCGAGGGACTGGATGTGTACCATCCCGAAGTGGAGACCTTCGAAGTGCTCGATGCCGACGGCTCACACCTCGCACTCTTCTACACCGACTACTTCCCCCGCGCCACCACGCGTGCCGGAGCCTGGATGACCAACCTCGTGGATGCATCGAACATCGACGGTGAGAACCAGCGTCCGATGATTGTCAACGTGGGCAACTTCACCCGCCCCACAGGCGATACTCCCTCTCTCCTGACCATCGACGAGACCCGCACGCTCTTCCACGAGCTGGGTCATGCCCTCCACGGATTCCTCACACAGACCAAGTTCCCCTCGGTGAGCGGCACCAGCGTAGCCCGCGACTTCGTGGAGCTGCCTTCACAGATCATGGAGCACTGGGCTATAGAGCCTGAGGTGATGAAGATGTATGCCCTCCACTACGAGACAGGCGAGCCCATCACCGATGAACTCATCGCCAAGATGCAGGCCACCTCATCATTCAATTCGGGCTTCGAGACCGTAGAGCTCGTAGGCGCAGCCCTGCTCGATATGGAGTATCACATGCTTACCGACTACACCGACTTTGAGGCTAATGCCTTTGAGAAGTCTGTAGCCGACAAGATTGGCCTGCTGCCGCAGATTGCCTTCCGCTATCGCGGTCCCTACTTCAACCACGTGTTCAGCGGTGGCTATGCCGTAGGTTACTACAGCTACCTGTGGGCCGAGGTGCTCGATGCCGACGGTTTCGAGGCATTCAAGGAGAAGGGTATCTTTGACGAGGCTACCGGTCGCAGCTTCCGCAAGAACATCCTCGAGATGGGTGGCAGCGAAGAGCCTATGACACTCTACAAGCGCTTCCGTGGTGCCGAGCCCAATCCCGAGGCCCTGCTCCGTAACCGTGGATTGATAGACTAAGAATCTGTTTCTGTGCCATAGCCATGCATAATCGCGATTATGCATGGCTATAATTGCATTTTTAGTCAACTTCGTTTTAGAATTCAGAATTAAATCGTACATTTGCGCTATCATTGTCGTAGTACGCACAGTGATAGACACATTGATTTGGAATGATAGTATATATTTTTGTATAACCATTAAATAAACTGAAAGTACGAAACAGAAAGTGTGATTGCTGCATTAGAACATCTTAAGGACGTGAGACGACCTTGATGTTCGAAACAGAAGAACGTAAATAGGGAATGCGCTCCGCCGAAGGGGCGGTATCCCACAACGAAACTTTTGTTACTTGTTCTAGTCGACCGAAACCGCCAATTTCAACCACAGAATAAGCAAGACAAAGGTTTACGTCCATTTTGGACGTAGACTGTCTGTATGCTTACGTGGTGAAGGTTACTTGGCGGTACCTGGTTGGCTGTAAGCGAACGATGACGGTTTACGTCCTTCTTGTTTTTAGACCAACCAAAGAAACTGCCAAGTAAATTTTTATTCACCGAAAAAACAAGAAACAAAATGAACAGAACAAAAACACGCCTTGCCCTTCTTGTGGCAAGCATCTGCCTCTGCACATCCGTATGGGCAGAGAGAGTGGCACCCACGCTCCCTGACTTTACTACACTGGAGAGTGGGAATACTTATTATCTTTATAATGTAGGGACGGGGAAGTTCCTGACGCGAAGCACAGTAAATAGTAAATACCCTGGGGTTGGCACATACGGTGCTGCGGTTACTATAGCGCAAGCATCCAATGGCTCGTATACCTTGCGGTTTGCAGATGGAACCACTACCTACTATCTTTATGCAGAAACCAGCACAATATCATCGCAATCGGGTGTAGGTAATAATTGCTACTTTGCCATCAAGGATAGTTTGGGCGGCTATGTTATCCAGCGTTCTACAGCGAATAAAACATACTATGTAGCTGACGAATATGTAGGTTATGCTGATGGAGCAGCTAACGACCGCATCGTACCTAACTTGACCGAGGGCAATATCGTATGGCAGCTGATGGAAACCGCTGTGGCTGAGCACTACTTTGCCGAGCACAAGTTGTATACCGCATTGGAAGCAATGAATCCGTACAATTATACGATTGATCAATACGAAGCCATCTATGCCAATCCTGAGAGTACAACAGAGGAGCTGACTACTGCTGCAACGACATTGACCAATGCATTGTCGAAGACAACTGCCTTCAACACTCCCGAATGGACAGAATATCCGTTCTTGATAGAGAGTGGAAGTGTCAATAGCGATGGAGAACTCTATCATAAGATTTCAACGGGAACTAACAGTATTACTGGTACCGTAACCGTTAACCAGTATTCAACACTGGTTTATATACCATATACTTCATCTGATTATATGACTTTGTCTGTTTTTGTTGATGGAGAATTGGTACGTACCATCGGCAATTATCAACTTGATGACAAAGCCCGTTGTTTTGATAAGTTGTCGCCAGGAACTCACCATATAGAATGGCGATGGACAAATACCAGCTCATCTTCTTATACAGGCTATCTGTACGAGATAGGTGTGAGAGCCATACCAGCTACCATTGAGGTTAGTCTCTTGGAACCTGGTAGCTTAGGCACTGAGGTTCTCTACAATGTAGATCATTTGAAGGATGTTCGATGCTTGAAGATTAAGGGCAAGATGAATGATGATGACTGGGCAAAAGTAGATATGATGATCAATTTGTTCTCGCTTGACCTCAGTGAAGCAGATGTAACGGTAATACCTGAAAGCCAGTTCTATCCCAATGATACAAAATGTACATTCTTGCACGAAATCATATTGCCTAATTCATTGGAAGAGATAGGAAAAAATGCATTCCGGGGTTCTCTCATCCGAAGCTTCAAGTTCCCTGAAACTTTGAAGAGCATTGGAGAATACGCTTTCTCAGGATCCCATATTGCAGGGAATGTTGTTTTCCCTGATAGTATGAACTTGATTGGTCAGTATGCATTCAACCAATGCGATGAACTTGAACAGGTATTCCTTCCCGACAGCCTTGGTTCAATAGGTTCCTATACTTTTTATGATTGCGACTATTTAACCCAAGTTGTTTATCCAAAGAATCTGAAGAGCATACCGTCATATTGCTTCTGCGACTGTAATGTACTCGAAACCTTCCCCTTGCACGAAGGATTGACAAGTATAGGTTCTCGCGCTTTCGAAGGTGTGTATAAGTTTAATCCTCGCTTACCCAAAACATTGAGTTCAATAGGCGGAGGAGCATTCTATAACTGTGCTACAGATTCTTTGTTTGTACCTGAGTCTTTAACTTCGTGGGGTACGCATCCTAATGCATCCCCTGAAAGCTATGCTTTTCAAAATAACGACAAATTGGTGTATGCAGAGTTCCCCACCTCTTTCTATCAGATTTCCAAACGACGCATACTAAATGGGTGTAAAAATCTGAAGACATTGGTGTTCAAATCACCGACCGTAGTATCTGCACCTGCCAAACACGAGGATTATAAGACAACCTTCCTTGAAGACGTTGTTGCAGAGAATATCACTATTAAAGTTCCCTCGTTCCTTGTGAACTCCTATAAATTAGATTCCTATTGGTATAACTACAAGATAGAGGGATTCAATACAGCTGATGTAAAGGATTGGTCAATCAATGCCGATTTAGTGTTGAATGCACGCGAGCGAATAGAAGGTCTTCCCAACCTGAAGCTGACAACGTATGGATCAATAAAGGTCAATGGTGAGAATCCTCAGTATATAGATACATTGAAAACAAACACCAATGTTACGAACAGTGATGAAACGCTAAGGTTTGCAAGAATTCTGATAAACAACGATGCTACGACTATTGTAGGAGAATACACACATAGCTATTACGTCGAGGCCAAAAAGTGGTATTTCATCAGCCTTCCCTTCGACTTTACGGTAGGTGAAGTGACCAATGATGCCAATGCCAAGTTGGCTATCCGCTACTATGACGGAGCAAGCAGAGCTGCTAATGGAGCAAAAGGTAATTGGAAGAACTATGCTACCGAAGATGTGATAAAGGCCGGTACAGGCTTTATCGTGCAGGCAAGTGCCGAAACAACACTGACATTCCGTGCAATGGATAATGAAAGCAAGCAGTATGTAGTATCGAACGAAGAGTTTGTAAAAGCCTTGGCTGCTAATCCATCAGAAATCCTTTCAAATAGAGGTTGGAATCTTGTAGGTAATCCCTGGCAGTGCTATTTCAATATCCATACACTCAACTTTACGGCTCCGATTACTGTATATAATGTTAGTGCAAAGACCTATACAGCTTACTCAATCATCGATGATGACTATGCCATCCGTCCCAATGAAGCATTCTTCGTGCAGTGTCCTGAGAGTACGGAGTATATCTCGTTCCCTGAGACTGGCCGTCAGCTGACAAGCGAGATTACCAACCAGTCGAGTGCACCAGCCAAGAGAACAGCCGCGATGGGTAGCCGCCAGTTGGTGGATGTGGCCATCAGTGCCGGTGACCTGACGGACAAGACCCGCGTGGTACTCAACGAGGCTGCCTTGATGGAGTATGAGACAGCGTGCGATGCCAGCAAGTTCTTCACGATGGATGCCGGTGTGCCGCAGATCTACACGCTCGACAGCGAGGCCACGGAGTATGCCATCAACGAACGCCCCGTGGGCAACGGCAATGTGCAGCTGGGTGTGGTGATAGCTGCAAGCGGAAAGCACACCATCAGCATGCCGCGCAATGATGCCAAGACGGTGGTGCTCATCGACCACGTGGCTGGCACTACCCACGACCTCTCGCTGGGTGAGTATACATTCACAGCCGAAGCCGGCACCTATAACGGACGCTTCACACTGAGTATCTCGAAGGCTCATACCACAGCCATAGATGAGGCAACAGCTACGGACTTCACGGTTAAGAGCGTAGAGAACGCCATCGTAGTGAGCGGTGCTGAGGGTATGGTTACCGTATTTACTATTGATGGCCGCAAGGTGGCTGAGCAGGAGAGCAAGGGAAGCGTGACATTCGGCAACCTGCTGGAAGGCTCGTACCTTGTGCGTACGGTGAATGGAACGAGTAAGGTGACTGTAAAGTAAGGTACAAAAACAAGTGACTCATTTTGTCATCCTGAGCATTAGCGAAGGATCCCGCGCAGTACGTTGCGAGATTGCCTTTAGCCCCTTCGGGCGGCGAACACGTTTCTTCACTACGTTCAGAATGACAAAGACTGGGGTGAAATATTATTTTACCAAGTAAAAAGAATTCTATTATGAGAAGAATAAGATATTTGTCCTTGTTGACGATGCTGCTGTGCAGCTTCGTCGTCTGGGGACAGGATGACTTTGACCCCGCAAGTCCTGCCGAGCCAGGCGTGGCCCCACGGAAACTGACCGTGGTGGCTGTGCCCTCGGATGGAGGCACGGCATACGGCAGCGGACGGTATGTGCCTGGCACTACCGTGGGGCTGCGCGTATCGAGTGCTACGGGGTATGTGTTTGAAAAATGGACCGACAAAGAGGGTAATGTGGTGTCTACTACCGGTTCGCTCAGCTATGTGAAGGGCGAGGGTGATGAGGTACTGACGGCTCACTTTGTATTCTCTCCGAGTGCTCCCTCGGAACCGGCAGAGCCTGCACAGACGCAATACTTCCGCCTCACACTGGCTGCCGAGATGGGCGGCTCGGTGAGTGGTGGCGGAAAGTATCTCGCTGGTAAAGAAGTGGGTGTAAATGCTCGGGTAGACGGGGGATTCAAGTTTGTCAATTGGACCAACTCGAAGGGCGAGGTCGTGTCAACAAGTCGTTCGTTCTCCTATACCACTACTGCCGAGAATGAGACGTTGACGGCACACTTTGTCTTCGACCCCTCCAGCCCCTCGGAACCGTCCGACCCGATACTGCGCCACAACATTACGGTATCGACGGAAGATGGCGGTACGGTGAGCGTGGGCAGCAAACGGTTGCTGGAAGGCACCAGCACAACGCTCAGCGCCACGGCCAACAATGGCTATGTGTTTGTGGGATGGTACCTGAACGGTGAGCTATACACTACGCTCAAGTCATTTTCCTATACGATGGGGAAAGAGAATGTGGCGTTCGAGGCTGTATTTGAGTTCTCGCCCGCCAGTCCGTCCGAACCGTCGATGCCCGAAGACAAGA
>JAFQLT010000111.1 GCA_017396545.1 Bacteroidaceae bacterium
AAAATACAAGCAACGCACCATCAGCGATGTGGAGCGCGACTACCTGTTCTCCATTAAGACGATAGAGGATCTGGGTAAAAAGAAGAATTGAGTTGTGATAGCTGCCTCTAGCCCGCAAGCAACCATAAATAAACTTTTATCCTCTGTAACTTTCCAGCCTTTTATCCGTCTTATAGATAGAAATACATCCAACATAAAATACAATGAAACCAACCAAACTATTCCTCTTCCTTGCCGTGGCGGTGCTGCTGGGAGCGTGTGCAGAAAAGACAAGGAAAATACATTGCCACATTGAGGGCACAGTGCCCGACTCGACTTATACCATGATGCTCCTTGCCCCATCGGGCAGTGACTTCCGTGTAGTGGATGCAGATAGCATCCCTGTGACAGACGGCAAGTTTGCTTTTGACCTCTATGTGGATGAGGTTATCCCCTATGAACTCGTCTCAATGGAGGAGCACAATCGCGGAAATATGTTCCCTTGTGAATTCTTTGCAGAGGAGGGAACGATAAATGCCACCTTCTACCATTATGAAAGAGATGCTAAGCCGCCTACCGTGAAGTGTGACGGTCCTATCAATATGAAATTCAGGGAATATGACGCAGAGCTGAACCGCCGGCTTGCCCCGTTACTGCAAGAAATCGACTCCCTGATTAATATTGCGCAATGGGATTCTCCACGTATGGAGGAGTTGAACACGATGTTCCGCGCTACGATGAACAGATGCACCGAAGAATACATACGCAACGAACGTTCTATCGTAGGTCTGTATCTGCTGATGCGCCAAGCAATGTGGATGAGCCGTTCGGAAGCGGATGATTCTCTTTGTACCGAACTGTACAACGAAATATACCAACCCCTCTTCCCTAACCATCCGATAAGCAAGCAAATAGAGTTGTGGATTCAGAGCCTCGGTATCAAGGTGGGTAACCGCTACATCGACTTCACTGCTCCCGACCTCGACGGCACACCACATACGCTGAGTAAGGAAATTGGCGGAAAGATAGCCCTCATCGACCTTTGGGCTTCGTGGTGTGGCTCCTGCCAACGCACATCGAAGAGCATGATCCCCCTCTACGAGAAATACAAGGAGCGTGGCTTCACGGTCGTAGGCGTGGCTCGCGAAAGCAAGCGTGAGGATATGGAGCGTGCCCTTGCACGCGATGGATACCCTTGGCTCAACCTGCTCGAACTGCAAGATGAACATAAGATATGGAGCAAATACGGTGTAGACAATGCCGGTGGCATCACCGTGCTTATAGACCGCGACGGAACCATCCTTGCCATTCACCCCACAGCCGAAGAGGTGGAGCGGATATTGCAGGAGAAGTTGTAATTCATGAAAATTTTTGGCTAATTACATGGCAATTCGTGTTTTTTATTTTCTTAGGCACGAATTCCCGTAAATAACCCATAAATTATCCATAAATAGGATTATTGTATCCCCTACTGCCACCCTATGCAATTACATTTTTGCCGGGTGGCAGTTTTTTATCATCCTCTATTTACAGTTGTATAGTGCCTTCGGTGATGATTTACAGAGCATTTGCCTCTACTCTATGGTTGCACTACACGCTACCTTCGCGAGGATAAACTATTCTCTTCGCGAGGATAAATCTTTCTTCTCGCGAGGGTAAAGTATTCTCCCCGCGAAGAGAAAAACTTTTGTATGTTTAGTTCTTTGAAAATGAATGGTTTGTCGCGCTCATTTTATTACTGCTGGTTTAATTGAATAGCAGATAAAGATGAAAATATAAAAACCTGCCAGGCGGCAAAAATGTAATTGTGTAGATCCTTATTTGTTCATTATGAGAACGTTGCTGCGAAGTCGGAGAAAACCTGCCAACCTCCTTTGGCATGTTCTTGGAGGCGGATGCAGAACCTGCCAACACCCCCTGGCAGGTTTTGAAATAGACAATACAGCCGTGCCACGCTTTTGCCACGCTCGTGCCACGGCTTTGTCACGCTGTTTTATTGGTGGCGCGACGGTTTGTATGTTCCTTTGCAACTGTAAGACGAATGTATAAACTGAATATAAACTAAAAACGAGAATGCGATGAGACAGAAAAGATGGATGATCATGTGGTGCACTCTGCTGCTATCTGCGGGGCTGATGGCACAGACGAAGAGGTATGCCGAAGGATATGATGGCGAGATCGTGGTGGTAGAGGGCACGGTGGTAGACAAGGTGACAGACAGGCCGTTGCCAGTGAACGTAAAGTTGATGGGGAGCGACAGCACTATCGTCTTCCAAGGTGCACTGGAGAGCAATGGCGCACTCTCCATCAACATACCCAAGGACTCTGTGGTGATGGTCGAACTCAGCATGATAGGCTACGAGTCCAATCTACTGAAACTGGACTATAGGGACGAGAAGGGTATCCGACTGAAGAGGTTGGGAAAAATCGAGATGGTGGAGAAGCCACTGGTACTGGACGAGGTAACGGTGAAGGCCTCACAGGTAAAGATGGTATACCGCGGAGATACCATTATATACAATGCCGATGCCTTCCGACTGAGCGACGGCTCTATGCTGGATGCACTGATAGAGCAGTTGCCTGGTGTGGAGCTAAAGGGCAACCAAATCCTTGTGAACGGACGGTATGTGGAGAGTTTGCTGGTCAACGGAAAGGATTTCTTCCGTGGCGACCCCAGCGTGGCGTTGCAGAACCTACCGGCCTATATGGTAAACAAGGTGAAGGTATATGAAAAGGAATACGAGGATGCCTACATCACGGGCACACTACGCGAGAAGCCGTTGGTGGTGGACGTGAACCTGAAGAAGGAGTTCTCCACGGGTTGGATAACGAATGCAGAAGCGGGATATGGTACGGGCGACCGATATATGGGGCGCGTGTTTGGCTTGATGTTTACCCGGCAGACGCGACTGAGTGTGTTTGGCAACGTGAACAACACGAGTGACACGCGGCTTCCTGGCTCTAAAGGCGACTGGAGCCCCTCGTGGCAGGCATCGGGTGTGACCGACATGAAGCTGGGAGGCCTCGATTTCCGTTGGGACAATAAGGAAGAGACCTTCGGCGTGGAGAGCAACCTGAAGGTGTATGGCGAGGACGAGCATAGCGAACAGGCCACATCGGCTACCCGATTCTACAATGATGGGGACGAATATGTACGTTCCCGAAACGAGGAGAGAGACAATCAGGTGCACATCATGTCGAACCACCGTCTGTATGGTAAGGGCAGGTATTGGTATCTCGATTTCCGCCCTGAGATGGAGTACTTCCACAACGACATCAGCAAGACAAGCGAGGGAGCCGTATTCAATGCATTGCCAAGCGAGAGTTACCGCAGTGCATCGCTCGACAGCATATTCCGCCCAGCATACAGCAGCACACTGCTCGATGCCATGGTATACAATGCGCAAAGTCGTTCGATGAGCGATCGCGAACAACTGAGGCTGAAGGGCTATCTGTATGGTTCGATGAAGTTTGAGCGTACGCTTGATCATATTGTATTTATCGCAACGGGCAATCGATACACGTATGAGGACCACTCGTTCGGTCACACGATGCTCCGCTACGGACAGCACATCGCGAAACCCGACGACAATCGCAACCAATATGTCCACAGCCAGAAATGGGAGAACAGCCTATCGGCACAGATAGACTACAACCATGCTTTTGACGAGTCGCGCAACTTTGTGCTGCGTCCCAAGTACACCTACTCGTACAACTCCAACAATGCGTTCGGCAACCTATACCGCCTCGACTGGTACGAAGGATGGGGTCCTGAAGATAGGGAGTTGGGAATGTTGCCCTCGACACAAGACTTACTAAGCCATATGCTCGATGTGGCCAACAGTAGCAACAGCGTATCGCATACCCACCTCCACAAACCGAGTCTCGAACTGGAACGCACAAGATACAACGACAAAGGCTCGCGCCACTACCTACTACGCCTACCGCTAAACATTACATCGGAACGGCTCGACTACCAGCGAGGCAACATCGACACATTGGTACATCGCCTTACCACACGCTTGGAGGGAAGTGCCGTGTACCGCATTGTAAATGACATGAAGGGCGACTCCATTCCGCGTCACGAGTACAAGTGGAGCTACAACTTCTCTCAATCGGTGCCGTCGCTCTCCTATAATATACCTTACATAAACGACAGCGACCCACTGGCGACATACATCAACCGCAACGACGGATTGAAGAGTACCCACCGCCACAGTGCGACATTCTATTTCCAGCAACGCAAGCAGCAGCGTCAACAATTGCTTCAGGCGGGTGTCAACGCCTCGCTTGTGTGCAATGCCATCGCCCACTACCGCACCTACGACAAGGCCACGGGCGTTACCACCTCATGGCCTACCAATATCAACGGCAACTGGCAGGCAAGTGCTTATTACAGTATGAGCAGTGCGCTCGATGATGCAGAGCGCACTACCTTCTCGCACGGAACCACGGCAGGGTATGTCAACAGCGTGGACTACATCAGCGTCGTAGGCTCCACGGCCGACCCCAAGAGTGTGGTGCGCAACGTGAACCTTCGTGAAAGCCTGGGCTTTGAAAACAAGTGGGAGCAGTCGACCGTCTACCTCAAAGCCAATGCCACCTACCGCTACGCCACGGGCAACCGCGAGGACTTCACCACCATCCATGCCATCGACTATGACTATGGCCTGACGTTGAAGAGCGAGCTGCCGTGGGGAGTCAACCTCAGCACCGATCTCACCATGTATAGCCGCCGCGGCTATGCCGACGAGTCGATGAATACGAATGATCTGGTGTGGAACGCACGCCTATCGAAGAGTATCCTGAAGGGTAACCTTACCTTCATCGCCGACGGCTTCGACCTGCTGGGCCAGCTCTCCAACATCCGCTACTCGGTGAACGCGCAGGGCATACAGGAAACATGGCACAACGTGGTGCCGCGCTACGCCATGCTGCACGTGGTGTACCGATTCAATAAGCAACCGAAGAAGAAATAGCAGTAATAATAATTTATGATAATTCGCTAATTCGTGTAACAACATAAACAATCAATGCGATGAAACCAACCAAACTATTCCTTGCTCTTGTCGTGACGATGTTATCGACTAGATTGATGGCACAAAACACCAACCTTGACATTGTTCATATTGAAGGTCGTGCCATTGATGCCGTCACACGTCAAGGATTGCCTGTGTATGTAGATGTGATGTATGCCGACAGCTCGAAGTTCTGTACCGTTACGGGCAAAATGGAGAACAGCGGTATCTTCTCATTCAAGATACTACGCGATTCGGCCATGATAGCCAAGATACACATGATGGGCTATAAGACGCAATACATCGACCTTGACTTCCGCAATGACAAGACCAAGTACAAGCAACTGGGAAACATTGTCATGAGTGAGTTGCCCATAACGTTGGGTGAGGTGACGGTGAAGGCGACGAAGGTAAAGATGGTGTATCGGGGCGATACCATCGTATATAATGCCGACGCTTTCCGTTTGGCCGACGGTTCAATGCTTGACGCTCTCATCGAACAGCTACCGGGCGTGGAGCTGAAAGGCAACCAGATACTCGTGAACGGACGCTATGTGGAGAGTCTGCTGGTCAATGGCAAGGACTTCTTCCGAGGCGATGCCAGTGTGGCACTGAGCAACCTGCCGGCCTATATGGTGGACAAAGTAAAGGTCTACGAAAAGGCGCTCGAAGACGCACATGTCATCGGTGACTTGCACGAGAAGCCCTTGGTGGTGGATGTAAACCTGAAAAAGGAGTTCTCTGCAGGATGGATATCCAATGCCGAAGTTGCATACGGCACGGGCGAGCATTATCTTGGTCGTGTGTTCGGGCTGATGTTTACCAACAATATGCGTATCGGTGTTTATGGAAATATCAACAACACCAACGATACTCGACAGCCAGGCAGCAATGGCGACTGGAGTCCAGCATGGCAAGCTACAGGAATTACCGACATCAAGACGGGAGGCATTGACTTCACGTGGGACAAGGATAACAATTGGGGCGTACAGAGTGCACTCAAGGTATATCACGAAGACAAACAGGATGAAACCTACACCTCTGCCACCGACTTCTACCAAGATGGCAATACCTATAAGCGCAGCAACAACACGAGCCGTGACAGGCAGTTTCATCTTATTTCTGACTCTCGCCTGTTCCTTAGAGGCAATTACTGGTTTCTTAGAGTTACACCCAATGTGGAGTATTTCCACAACGACATTACGGGCATGAACCATTCGGCTACATACTCACAACAACCATCAGAGAATTATCGTGGAGCCTCGCTCGACAGTATATTCCGCCCTGTCTACGATGGTGTGTTGTCTGATATGCTTGTCAACAAGTTGTATACTCAGAACCTTACCGACCGCGACAGACTGCTACTGAAAGGCAATCTGTATTATTCATATACACCGTCCAATACGTCCGACTATATCCGCCTGACCATGAACGGTAACTATAATCGCACGCGCTCCAAGCAGTTCTCACATTATCGCCTCTATTATGGAGAGGGGAGCGGAAGGGACAACGACTTGCGCAACCAATATCGGGAGATGCCTTCACTCAACAGTAATATACAGGCACAATTGGAATACAACCATGCCATCAAAGGTGACCGCAGCTTTATACTCCGTCCTAAATATACCTATTATTACAGTTTCCGTGATACAGACAATGCCCTTTACCGACTTGACACGTATGCCGACTGGAGTCCCGAGGACAAGGCATTGGGCATGCTCCCCTCCACACGTGATTCACTGAGCCATGCGCTTGACATCAACAACAGTAACTTCAGTACGGCACATACACATCGCCATACACCAGCCATTGAACTTGAACGATGGATAGAGGGCGACAACGGTCAGCAGCACCTTGTCTTCCGTCTGCCATTGAACATTGCGACTGAGCGGCTGGACTATCAACGTGGACGTATGGACACCACGCTTTGCCGCACCGATGCATTGCTGCAAGGTCAGGCAGAATATCGGATTATAGAGAACCTTACCGATACGACACCGCGCCGTGAATACAGGTGGACATACAACTTCAACAACACAGCCCCGGCCTTGACCTATAATGTGCCTTATGTAAACGATGCCAATCCGCTCTACATAACTATACGCACAGGAGAAAGTCTGAAGAATACTCACCGACATAACGCAAAGTTCTATTTCCAGCAACGCAAGAAGCAACGCCAGCAATTGTTTGAAACCGGTGTAGAAGGTTCGCTCGTATGCAACAGCATCGCCAACTACCGCACCTACGACAAGGCAACGGGCGTTACCACCTCATCGCCCACCAATATCAACGGCAACTGGCAGGCAAGTGCTTATTATAAGATGAGTAGCGCACTGGACGAAGCGGCTACGATGACCTTCTTGCACGGAACCACGGCAGGGTATGTCAACAGCGTGGACTATATCAGTGTCATCGGCTCCACGGCCGACCCCAAGAGTGTGGTGCGCAACGTGAACCTTCGTGAAAGCCTCGGCTTCGAGAGCAAGTGGGAGCAGTCGACCGTCTACCTCAAGGCCAATGCCACCTACCGCTACGCTACAGGCAACCGTGAGGACTTCACCACCATCCATGCCATCGACTACGACTATGGCTTGACGTTGAAGAGCGAGCTGCCGTGGGGAGTGAACCTCAGCACCGACCTCACCATGTATAGCCGCCGTGGCTATGCCGACGAGTCGATGAACACCGATGACCTGGTGTGGAACGCACGCCTATCGAAGAGCATCCTGAAGGGGAACCTTACCTTCATAGCCGACGCCTTCGACCTGCTGGGCCAGCTCTCCAACATCCGCTACTCGGTGAACGCGCAGGGCATACAGGAGACATGGCACAACGT
>JAFQLT010000011.1 GCA_017396545.1 Bacteroidaceae bacterium
CTCCACCGGGCGGATTTCGCATTATGCCCGATGTGGAGACCATACGCCACATATCGCAGACGCTCTACGCACGCCCCTTCCGCGACTGGCGCTACGATGCCGCCTACGGCACCAAGCGCTGGACATACGAGCGGATGAGGGCGGTGGCGGAGGCACTACAGTCTTGCTTGGGGGTGATAAAAAACTGAGACAGCCGAAACTGTCTCAGTAGGATAAATAAACTTTATTTTATACCAGGACTTTTATATCCAGTTATCGCATAACATCCTGTCTCGTGCTTATAACGCCATGCTGCGATAGATGCACTAATGCCATTGGATTTAGCTTCCTTAATAACTGCAGCAAACACATGGTAGGGATTTAATGTTCTGCTTTTTGCTTTCAAAATTTTCTGCCAAATATCAGGAGAAATCAACATATCCTCAGCAAATTTATCAGCTGCTAGTTCTTTCTCGTCCGTACGGTTGTATTCTCCGTTACATGACAAGTTTGAGTTTCCATTCTGAAGATCTGTATGGATATGTTTCAGTTCGTGAAGCACATCGAATACTAGCATATCCATATTGTTACGTCTATGACTAGTAACAATGTAGGGGATGCCATTGATGATAGTGGAATATGCATCAATTGGAGCCTTGTCAATCTTTTGCACATAGCCATAGCCGATACCATAAGAGTTTAGCACTTCTTCAATAGATGCCTCTGTGACTTCTCCCATGTTCGCTTTTTTAGCTATTGCCTCTGCTGCGGCTACAGCATTCCCTTCACTATATGTTGGAGCCAATGTCTGTGTTACACACTCCTTGTGAGCCAATAATACCCAAGTGCTAAGATTCTTATCATCTGTAGCCAATCTATCACTGCGTTTAAATTGACCAGTAGGAGCTGTTAGCGCGATAAGAGCATCGGTACTGTCTACATTAAAAATGGAATATAACTTCTTGATTCGGTCTTGAGCAAAGCTATAAGTATCTATTGCCAATTGTTTGAACAACAGAGATACATTTATAATGCTGGAAAGAACATTCTCGATAGATGCGTACTCCTTTTCTTGAATATCTCGTTCAGAAATAAGCGCAAGATCTCTGTCATAAGCAGCTTGGAGGTTGAGCCACATTTCTGCATCAATTCCGAGGGCAAGTTCCAATTTGTGGGCAATATGAGAGGTGATTGCCTCTTTCTTGTTCAATAACCGACTCAAGTTAGGGAGTTGCATTCCCATTCTTTTGGCAAGTTCGTTGCGTTTTAATCCACGTTCACGCATTTCGTCCTTTATAAGTTCCGTAGGGTGAACTGCAACAAGTGGTACGAATGTTTGGTTAGTGGTCGCCATAATGTTCACTTAATTCAATTAATGTTATTTTGATTTTATGATCTTCCTCTAAAAACAACAACCGGTATTTTGTATTGTAACCAACTCTTACAGAAGAATAAATGCTATTGCTTAATTGTTCATAATTTAAACTTCCAATTTTGCGAATGCCTTCAATATCCTTCGCTGTAGTTAGATACCGCATCACTTTATCTAAGTCTCTCTTCAAGTTGGTTGCACTCTTGTACTTCTTGTAGTCACCGGTATACTTGTGATTTATGAGGTTTTCTATATCTTCATTGTCATACTCAATAATCATACCTTCTTAATTTTATGCAAAGGTAAGCAAAACTTATCAAATTTGATAACTATTTATGATATTTTTAATGAAAACTGACATTTTCAAAATCAGAGCCGTCCGTTAAGAAAATCGGACGGCTCTGATTTTTCTGACGGACAAAGGCTTTTTTCTTATTGAAAGGCTCTGATTTCCACTTCTCATTGTTATCTATTCCTGATACTTGTTGTCAATGCGTGTGCTAAAAGGTTGCGTACACCTGTACACCTATGTACAGTGTTTCTGAAAGGTATATGGGATAAAATAAATAATTATATTTTTTTTATTTTTTAATTAATTATTTAAATCTATAAGGGTTTGAAAAGTAGTGTACAAAGGTGTACAGGTGTACACCGATGCGGTATGATAGCGTTGCTTGTGACGACGAGAGGTTTATCTCTCCAAAGGAACGTGCTTTAGCGCCATAGATTCATCTCCCCCGAGGAGTTTTAAACTTACCGAACATCACTCTCGGTGAAGTTGCCCAATGCTTTTTGATTGATGTTTATCTGGTCGGGGGTGATCTCTACCAACCGATAACCACGCGAGTTGCCCGAGCGCACACGCTCTATCCCCATCGCACGCAAGGCAATGCCTATACGCACGGTACTCAGTTGTTCCTTGATGCTGCCGTTGATACGTTCCAAGATGTCGGTAGCTGTGAGAAACTTACATTCCTCGCCCTGCATCGGAGCACGATAGTACTTCGTGATCAATTCCAGTTCTTTATTAGGTGCTTCAAATTCGATGTTGCGCAGGTTGATCTCTGCATTCTCCTCTTCGTTGAACCAATAGCGGAAGCCTTGTTGCCATAAGGCATAGGCCTGGGCATACACTCCCTCGTAGCCGAAGTTGTAGGTCTGCGGGGGCACGATACTCTCCACCTCGAAGGTGAGGAAGCGGCGGTTGCCCGTATGGTCGGTGAGGAAGAAGCGGTTGTTGCCCGTAGCGCAGAATGATGCGATGTGGCGGTGAAACTCGTTGAACTCACCATACGAGCGGCGCTCGTTGATGGTGCGCATAGTGGTGATGGCCTTGAGCTGGTTGAGGTCGCGCTGCTTCATGTTGTCAATCTCTTCGAGGCATACGAGTCCCGACTGTGCTATCTTGAACAGGTCGTCCTTGGTGATGCCCGAGTTGCTCATCAGCTTGGGGAGGAAGTATTGGCGCAGTTCGGGTGGCAACAGGTAGTGAAACCACGTGCTCTTGTAACTACCTTGGCGGCCTATGAAGACGAGAATCTCGTGGTTCACCTCCTCGGGGTCGAAGATGGCGGCGATAAAGGCCACGAGCCATTTCTTGAAGCAGCGAGAAAAATACTCTTGGTCGCCCTTGACCGTGACCGACGAGGCGAGGCGGGCGATGTGGTCGGTCGCGCCATCCCACGGTTGCAGGCTGCTGATGTACTCTTCGAAGGGGTGGTAGCGTGGCGAGAAGTCGCTCTTCACCACAGCGGAGATATCTTGACGCATTACTCTCGCACCCAGTTCCTTGCTCAAGGCACGCCACAGCGAGTTGCGGTCATCATCGGTGAATTGGCGGAAATCTGGTTGAGGGCTTAGAGTTGAGTGTTTAGTGCGGTTTTCGTTATCGTTTTCGTTCAAATAAAGAACTTCCACAAACCCCGTCACCACGTTGCGGCGCAACTGTACACGCTCGGCAAGGAACGCCTCAATCTGCGCTACTGTCGCCTGTTTGTCACTGACGGCTTTCGGCGGTCGCGCCGTGCCGTGCTCCTCGGTCTGCAGGTAGCACGAGCGTACGATGGAGGGCACATCGTTGCCTTGCTGTTGGTAGTCGTTGAACCTGTCCAGTGCCCACGCGGTGCAGTCACCGAGCGACACGCCGTAGCGGTTCATCATATAGCAGGCATCGGAGATGTACTTGTTGTGGCTACCGGGAGCATACACCACGCCACGCTGCTCCAGCTCGCGCAGCACGCTCTCCTCCACACGCTCTATCTTCGTCCCTTTCCTCGGGCGACCTGCCGACTTCTTCGTCATGTCTACGATGATGACCGTCGCATCGGGGTTGTAGTATACCTCGGGGTCGTGTGCCATACCCGACAGGCGTGTGGCATTCTTGCACTTTTCGTCGTAGTCGCACCCTGTGAGGCGCTGGTAGTATTCGTTGACGGTGAGGAAAGCGAGTTTATATAAAGACCCCCTCAGTCCTTCGGACAGCTCCCCCTCTATGGGGAGCGCCTCCAGAATGTTTGTGAGAATAGTTTCTTGCGATGACTGAGTCCTCCCTATAGAGGGGGAGTTAGAGGGGGTCTCATACCTCGCTAAAATCCTTACCCCCTCCCCTGAAATCGTAGTATACGCCAGCAGCGTATGCGGGTCGTTCCTGACCATCGTAAGCACCTCAGCCATGCGCTCACTGGGTATATGGTCAAGGTCCACGATGCTCAGTCCCGTGTAGGAGACGATATGCTTCTGCTGCTTGCCACCGCTGAAGAGCACCGCTACGGAGTAACAGGGCATGTGATTCTTCTCGGCATCGGCACGGGCGGTGTCGCCCATGGCGCGGTAGCGGCGGTGGTTCTCGGTTAACACTTGCAGACGTTGGTCGGCACGGATGATCTCTACCACCTCACGGATGGTAATCGGCTTCGGGTTCTTGTCGGCAAA